>JAYEHK010000048.1:0-4778 GCA_034659475.1 Bacillota bacterium
GGTAATAATGGAGACTGATCAGGCCATTTTTAAGTAAAAAAGAACATCTATGCGGAAATTATTGACGAAAAATTTTAAATCACCTACTCTATCAAGGGAAAACACCCTGTTTCAGCAGGGGAATCAAGATTGCTTGTCAATGAAAAATATCATGCTTCAGCTCTGCGGACGTCCCCTCAGTTTTGCAATATTTCTCGAAATGTTATATATTTAATTAGTTATATTGTTTTTTCAAGTGCTAACATTGGCATAAAGTAATTTTGGCTTATAGAGCGGAAAACTCAATTAATTATGAGTTGACCGCTCTTTTTATATTTGTAAGCACAAAAAGATGCAATGAAAAACATTAATTTACAGCGTTATGGGAGAAAAAAGATTGAATTTTGAACAAATGAACATCATCACACCTATCCGGAAGGCTTTAACCGCTGAAGGATATACTACACCTACACCTATACAGGAACAGGCTATCCCCATCATCCTAGAGGGCAGGGATCTGATCGGATGCGCACAAACCGGTACTGGAAAGACTGCTGCATTTGCGGTTCCATTATTGCAGATTCTATATAAAGACAAGTCAAATGTAAGAGGTACACGCACCATTAAAGCCTTAATATTAACCCCTACTCGTGAACTGGCAGTTCAGATCGGCGAAAGTCTGGCTGCTTACGAAATAAACACCAAACTCAAGCATACTGTGGTTTTTGGCGGGGTATCACAAGTCCCCCAAATCAAAGCCTTAAGAGGGGGCGTAGATATTCTGGTAGCAACCCCCGGTCGGTTACTGGATCTGATGAACCAGAAGCATATAAGACTGGGCCATGTACAAATGTTTGTCCTTGATGAGGCAGATCGTATGCTTGACATGGGCTTCTCACATGATGTGAAAAAAATTATAGCCCATCTGCCGGGCAAAAGACAAACCCTGTTGTTTTCTGCAACCATGCCGGCGGAAATTACCAAACTGGCAGATACTATTTTAAAGAACCCTGTTAAGGTCGAAGTAACGCCGCCTTCGTCGACGGTGGATAGCATCGAGCAAACCGTTTATTTAGTCGATCAGATGAACAAAACCGCTTTGCTTATAAAACTTTTAAAAAACAAATCCATAGATTCCGCACTGGTATTCACTCGGACCAAGCACAGAGCTGATAAAGTGGTCAAAGCTCTATCCAAAGCCGGTATAAAAGCCCAGGCCATTCATGGGGATAAATCGCAAGGGGCCAGGCAGCTGGCCTTGGACAATTTCAAGTTAAAACGTACCAGAGTGCTAATCGCCACAGATATAGCCTCAAGGGGAATCGATGTGCAGGAGCTGTCCCATGTTATCAATTACGACCTGCCCAATGTACCTGAAACTTATGTACATCGGATAGGCAGGACCGGAAGGGCCGGACTGGGAGGAACCGCAGTGTCATTTTGTGACAGAGAGGAAAGAGCATATCTGCGTGATATAGAGAAGCTCATATCCAAAAGAATTCCGATCATAAAGGACCAAGCAGATTTGATGAGTGATGCTAGAAAATAACCAGATTGATATGCGTCTGTTAATCAAACGAAAAACCACCGAGCTCATTTTTGAACACGGTGGTTTTTCGTTTGATTAACATGGCCAGAAAGAACTGGAACGTCCCATAGCTTCATTATCTGTTTATAAATGGTTTGCTCTTTTTCGGGCTATTTCCTGATCCTGTTTTTCATACAGCATATTACATAAACGGACAACAATTGAATCGGGCAATTTGGAGATCGGACGACCACTTGCAAGAGCATAATAATAAGAGCGGGAAACCTTTTCCAGAAGCTCTACATTGCGAAAAGCATTTTCAATTGATATTCCCAGGCTCAGTCCTCCGTGGTTTTGAATAATATAACAGTTACAGCGGTTACTTAATTGGAACAATATGTTTTTAGATAACTGATTACTACCTGATAAGGCATAAGAGATAACATCAATAACATGTCCGGTATTTAAGGTTACTTCATCAAAAAGAGCAGGAATCGGTTCATTGATTAAAGCGAATATGCTGGCATATACTTGATGGGTATGAATGATGGCGTTAACATCAAGCCGGTGTTTATAAACTTCTATATGCATTTTGGTTTCTATGGAAGGTTTAAAATTCCCCTCCAATACATTCATATCAAAGTCAACGATGCATATGTCATCTACGTGAATCCCAAAGTAATCCATACCGGTTGGAGTTATTGCGATAGCATTTTGTCCTTCGATCAGTACGGATAAATTACCGCCAGTGCCGACTGTGTAGCCTTTCTTTGACAGGCGCTCGCAGTAATGTAAAACTGATTCTTTATAAGCTTGATACTGACTCAATTTTAATGCTCCCTCTTTCCTGTGTAATTTTCCAAAACTTCCTATGCATAATATTACCATAATAAATACTGCTTTTGAAATAAATCGAACACTTCTTCTGCCTCACGATGTACTGGATCAGGCAGTAAAGGCTATCACGATATTTTGTATTTAGCGTCTTGCAAAAATAAAATTTATCATATTTGACTGTTTGCATCAACAAAAGCAGCCATGCGTGAAAGGTTATGCCCGGAATACTGCTTTCAAAAACTTTTAAAACATTACTCTAAAAAGGAAGAAAATCCGTATAGTCTATAGAATAGATATATAAGATGGTATTTTATAATATAAGTTGAAATTTCCTGGCGTTGCTAGCAATAAATAAAGGAGGTAATTAAAATGGACAACAAATCAGTAATTTGGAAAAAGGAAGCCGGTATCTGTACGATTACAATGAACGCCCCAAAGAGCTTAAACGCTATCAGTACAGACCTGGTAGCTGGTCTGGAAGAGGCATTTGAGGATTGCTTTGATGAAAATGTGCGCGCTGTAATCCTAACAGGTGCAGGGAAGTCCTTCTGTTCAGGAGGCGACCTCGTCGGAATGATGGAAGACGGGCCTTCACAATGGCTGTTGCAAACGCCCAAGAAATTAGCAGTGGTAGTAAGTTGCATACGAGAACTTCCCAAACCAGTCATTGCTTCTGTAAACGGTCCCGCTTTTGGGGTAGGGATGAGCATTGCCATGGCTTGCGACCTGAGAATTGCATCAGAAAAAGCAATCTTTGCGCAGTCCTATTCATCTGTTGGCTTAAGTCCAGATGGAGCATGGACGATGACTGTCCCCAGAATTCTTGGAGTAGCAAAAGCATTGGAGTTAGTAATGCTCGATAAGCCAATCAAGGCTGACGAGTCCTTAAGCCTTGGATTAGTCAGCAAGGTGGTTTCTGTTGAACAACTGGAAGAAGAGACCATGAAAATTGCCGAGAAGCTGGCTAATGGTCCAACGAGGGCATATGCCAGCGCCAAAGCACTGATCAATAATACCATGTTGCAGGGGATTGAAACGCAGATGGATAAGGAACGCAGGAGTATTGCAACCTGTGGTGGCACAGAGGATTTTGCCGAAGGATGCGACGCTGTCTTCAATAAAAGAAAACCCAACTTTAAGGGTAAGTAAAACGGTCATAGCGATCATTGCTCTCGCAATTATTCTTTCCCTGATGCGAAGGTACTTTTGCATCCAGCGGAGCATGAGCGTGTGGCATCGGGAGAAGCGTATCTTTAGGCCTATGGTTTTGATCATTTTCCCGATGATCTCATGCGGTCTATTTATCTTGATGCGGTGCATTACCACGCCAGACCTGCAGATGGGGAATTGACAGATGGACAGGTGCTATCGACAGGCAGCGTCGAATTTCAGGTGATGCATTTGCCAGGACATAGTATTGGTCATTGCGGATTTGTTTTCCCATCAGGAAGGCTTTGTTTTTACGGCTGACATTAACCTCGATACCAAGCCATTCTATGCCATGGTAGACAGTGATGTAGATGATTTCATTGAATCTATTGAAAAACTTCGGCGTTTACAACCCGACATGCTGGTAGCTGGACATGGGAAAGCAGTGATGACGGGAAACTTGTCGCAGCGCCTGGCTGTATACAGAGATAATAACAGCCAATCAAACAATTCGTACGCCTAATAGTTGTGCTATGTCTATCGCCTGAACTGTGTTTATTTTTGCTCCACGCAGTTCACTATAAGTATCGGATAACATAATGTCGTCAATCGTACATTCCGATAGATCTATCCCTTTTAATGGCGTTTTGAAAAAATCAACACGTGTTAGATTGACATTGGCAAGTCTGATGTTTTTGAATTTTACCTTTGACATAAAGGATTCGCGAAAGCTGCAATCGTTTACAGCACAATGCTCCCATAATGTATTCACGCAATTTACATAATGAAAAGAACTTTTCTCAATGGTCATTTCTTTAAAAGTACTCTGATTTAAATTACTGCCATCCGCTTTACAATCTTGAATCCTGGAGCTTTTCCAATAGCTGTATGCAAATATGCAATTCGATAAATCACAATTTTCAAAAGTTACTTGATAGAAGCTGGTGCGCGAAAAATCACAAGCATCAAATCGGCAATTGATAAATTCTACTGATTCAAACTCCATCTCGGAAATGTCCAATTCTGTGACAATTTCATTTTCAAAGCACATCTCTTCTGTATAATTATCATTTGATTTTGCCTTTAAAACTGTTTCCTGCAGTAACATATATTTGCCTCCATGCATTGCTGTCTATGATGATTATACTACATTACTTTTAGGCATTAGCAAAAAAATAAGAAGTCAATTTTAATAAAAAAAGAGATGTATCCTTTATAATGGACCCAGGAATTAAGACAAAAAAATGCGAGGAGCTAAGCAATAAAAACAATGCGAAAAAAGTAT
>JAYEHK010000049.1:0-14292 GCA_034659475.1 Bacillota bacterium
CCCGACGAGCTACCAACTGCTCCATCCCGCGATGAAAATGGTGGAGGGAGAAGGATTCGAACCTTCGAAGTCGTCGACAACAGATTTACAGTCTGCCCCCTTTGGCCGCTTGGGTATCCCTCCATGAAAATTCTGGAGCCGAGCACAGGACTTGAACCCGCAACCTGCTGATTACAAATCAGCTGCTCTACCGTTTGAGCTAGCTCGGCTCAGCAATTGCTATTATACGCGTTAAACGTTTGCACGTCAATCAGGTTAGGAATAAAATATGATAATAACAACAATTCGTGGGACTGAGTAACCGGAGAGGAGCATCAAAATGGGTAAAGGGAACTCGGGAGGCATATTGTGAGCAAAATGGAGTTGTTAACGATTGAGGATGTACTTTCAGGACTTAGCAATAAGAACGGAGATGTATCAATTAATTTTGAACTAGAAAGACTCTGCCAAATCGGGTTATCGTTAATTTATAGCAACCTGGTATGGGTTGGCTTTAATGATTACAATGCCAAAAGGATTGTCTGTTCTATTGCAAAAGATGTTTTCGGACAAGCAGAAGCAAGGTACTTGCGAATAAAGCTTGAGGAACCAATTGATCCCTGTTCAAACGATGTTTTAGGCAATGTTTATGAGCAATGTATTCATAAAAATGGAACGCGGAAAAATACAGGACAATTTTACAGTCCTATAGGTGTTATAGAATACATGGTTAATGCTCTTTGGCTTGATAAAGTGCTGGCCGTGCAAAACAAAAAAATTATCGATATTGCATGTGGTTCGGGCCTTTTTTTAGCGATCACCGCAACAAAGGTTATGTCTATTCTCAAACATGATGGGGCAGCAGCACACGATATTTTACAAACGATTTGCAATAATTTTTTTGGTTTAGATATTAATCCTGTTTCGTGTATGATTACCAAAATTAATTTAATGTTGGTGATCATAAATGAATTGGGGAAAGATTCGTATTTAATAACCGAGGGAATTTGTTTAAATGTTTACGAGACGAATTCAATCGAAAACAGAGATCCAAATGAGAACGACATGACAATCAATCACATTAAAAATAAAGTAGGAATGTACGAAAATGGATTTGATTACATTTTAGGAAATCCTCCATACTTACAGGCAAAAGGAATGCCAGCAGATGTGAAAGAAGCGTGCAGAGAAAATTATCCGAATACGGTTACGGGGGCGTTTGATTTATATATTGCTTTTATTTCTCAATGCAACCGATTGGTGAGCGAAGACGGCATTGTTAGTCTGATATTGCCCAACAAATTTTCCGTTGCGAAATATGCGCTCAAACTACGGCGTCAACTCATTGAAGAATTTTCCATTCTTGAGTTGATTGATTTGTCTGAAATGGACGTATTTTATAAAACAGATGTTTATCCAATCGTTTTTACATATCGAAAACGTGTTCCAGGAAAGCAGCATATGATTGGTACGAAGATGTCTGTAAAGAGCTACCATGAATTGACGGATAATCGAAAGGTCTTAATGCCACAAATGAATTATAAAGACATAGGTTCGTTTTCGACATTTTATTGGATGCCTTATAGGGGTGAGTTTAAAAAGCTATTTGCTGATATTTTTGAATCCAGCAGGCCGTTGAGTGATTTCGTTTGTTTGCGATCTGCCGTATCTTTTCATGAGAAAGGTCTGCGAGAACAATATGTTGGAAAAAAGTTCGGTGAAAATGATGCCAATGAACTACAGAAGTATCTTGGAGGCCAAAGTTTTTCTCGGTTTAGTGAAGTGGAAAAATACAGAACTAACTGGCAGGGGTATTATATTAACTATGACGAAGAAAGCCTCAAACAAAAGGGGAATTCAGTACCTGTCTTATCATTGTTTCAACAGGAAAAAATTATATTTTGTCAACATGCTCAGATGTTAACGGCCACTTATGACGAAAAAGGGGAATGGGTTACAAAAGACGTCTATCCTATTGCTGTGAAAAAACCAGGATCAGTTCTTTCGTTAAAATATTTAACCGGGTTGTTTAATTCGAAGTTGTTCAGTTTTATTTATGGGATTCTATATAAAGGGGTTCAAATTAGCGCGGGTTATTATCACTTTTTGCCATCCTGGATGGAATGTCTTCCAGTCATTGCACCTGGTAATACAGAGATGAACTTTGTTGAGCAACTGGTCGATGAGGCACTAAAAAATGACAATGGGCAAGACAGAATTAATATAAGCCAATCTATTGACGAAGTGATTTATAAGATCTATGGGGTAGATTCCTTACATCAGAAGGAAATAGAGAGGTTTTTCGAGAGACTTTGGTAACCTGAACGTTACGGTTACCTTAATGAGGATAAACCAAAAGTGATAAGAGCATATATTTTAATTTAACCATCATGGTATAATTTACGTACAATAAACAGGAAAGTACAATTTTGTATACAAATCGACAAACATCAAGGCAGACGTGTCCAAATCGTAAGCTTGTAAAACCAAAGTTATTTAAATAGGTGAATTCTTTAATGGTAGCTGGTTATATTTTGGGAATTACGTTATGTAGATACGCATAGGGTTTCAACTATTTATTTTTTGAACCAGATATCAAGAGGTGAAACTATGGAAAAAAATTTTTAAGTCAACTTATCAAGCAGGCTCCTTTTGGTTATGCCTATCACAGGCTGTTGTTAAATAACCATGGGGAGGCTGATGATTATATTTTTTTGGATGTAAATCCAGCTTTTGAGAAAATGACTGGTTTAAAAAGACAAGCAATTCTGGGAAAACGAGGCGTTTTACTATATCAGAAATAATTCGGTTCATAAAGAATTAACAGGATTAAGCTTGGATGAGCTAGATGATAAAAGCCTGGTCGAGTCTTCAGGAAGAGAATTAGAAGAAAACGTAAAAGCTCATTGCCAGAGACGTATAGATCTTAAAGAAACAATTATTTATGAAGAAACCCTTACCCTGCCAGGTGGAGATGGGTTCTGGTTAACTACTTTAACGCCGGTAATGAAAAAAGAAAGGCGAAATATCTGGTTGGTTCCAGCAAGGATATTACATTGCAAAAGAAGGCTGAATGACAACTGTTATGCGGTAGGCAGACATTTGAAAATTACTGCCAGAGAATTGGATGAGATGAATGTATTGGCAATGCTCCATGATATCGGCAAAGTGGGGATTAAAGAAAGTATTATGCAAAAGCCTGGACCTCTGACGGCAGCGGAGTGGGATGAAATGAAAAAACACCCTGAAATTGGCTTCCGTATAGCCCAGAACATGCCGGAACTTTCTGCTGTAGGTGATTACATTTTATCTCATCATGAGCGTTGGGATGGCAAAGGCTATCCAAGGGGGTTGAAAGGGTTGGATATTCCGGTGCAGTGTCGCATTCTAGCTGTGGCAGATGCCTACGATGCTATGACCAACGATCGGGTCTACAGGAAGGCTATAGGCAAGAAAGAAGCGTTAGAAGAACTGAAAAGGATTGCAGGGCTTTGCTGTAAAAAGAGAAATTTTTCATTCGAGTTTTTACTATAATACAAAAAATACATTTTAATATCCCTCATACGCGTTCGTTTTTGACCATACAATGAACCTGAATACATAGTTGGGTTTGTCAACAACCTATTCTGGCAGTAAGCTCATTTTGCTCCAGGATTACGAGGTCACCGAGGAAGGATATCGAATGTCGTTTCACATGGACCAAGATGAAAAGGTGATTGTGCCTGTTTCCAAGATGGATGGGATGCAGGCGGTTTTAGATGGTAGAGAGGTACCCATGGGCAGTTTTGAAAATCTTATGGCTCTGCAATTACCAGCTGGTCAACATCAGTTGGAACTCACGCTCAAGAAAACACGCGTATACATTTTGGGCAAATATGTAAGTATGCTATCTGTTTTACTTGTGTTTATTGGTTGATTTTATTTGAAGCGGGCAGGTGATGGCGATTGAAGCGGTGGATGTATTGGCCATTAGCCATCAGCCTTATCATAGGGATAATCTAGATGTGGCCGCCAGGTACGTGGCTGGTACCAGACTGTCAACTGGATGGTGAATTCTCTGATTGGCGCGGGCGTACAATGCTGGGTGACTTGAAAGAAGATGTCGACCCTGACCAGGATTATAAAACCTTGTCCTGGGCAACGAATGAAAATGATGAGAAGCTTTATTTTATGGTTGAAAGGTACGTACCACAGACAGATATTCAAAGCATGGTGTGTCGATTATATTTTGATATCAATGAGAACGGAAGCTACGGCGATCTTATCGATAAATATGCACAGCTGACCTACCAACCACGAATGGAGGGTTGGGGAGATGTTGAGGTTGATTTGTATACGATGACAGGTGAACGGAAAGGGAAATATGCAGGAAGGTGGGGGGGCATCAGCAAAGGCCAACACTTCACAGATAGAGTTTTCCATCCCAATGGAAGACCTGCAGGCTTATCCAGCCCAGCCAATGCGTTTTTATCTCTCTGACATGAGTCCAGATTCTGATCGTCTGCCGGATCAGGGGGATATACAGTGGGCACCCTTTCCAGTGGTTTCGAAAAACCGCTCGGCGATTGCTGTAACCTGTATAATCTGGATGGCCATAACTGTTTTTTTCTATCGCCATCGTCTCTGGGTTTTTTACTACATATGGGGATCGATAGGCTTGTGTTGTGTAATGGTACTGCTCTTTCATGCTTCGTTTGTTGAATATCAAGTGAAGAAATTCACCAGTATGATGCTTCATTATGTACTCAGTTCCCTGGGCATCGTAACCTATTTGTTCGATAAGGCACCAGGCACGCTGTTGGTTTTGATCAAAGTTGATGCCAGTTGGACGACCATCGCCATTGATATTGAAAACTCGGGTCTGGTAGAGATGTGTATCTTATTCTCAGTACTTATTTTTTACCTGGTATTTGCATGGCGCAAGCGCTTTTTAGTGGCGCTCACAGGGATAATGGGCATTTATGGGATCAATCTTATCAGACTCTTAATCGTAATCACTCTCATTCACAGCAAACCTTGAAAAAATGCCTTCAGTCAATGGCGCAGCAAACGTATCCTCCCAATTTAATATGTCCTTCTTTTGCTACCTGATCTATTGGTTCCGGCTGGCGGGTATTATTGAGGTTTTAACAGAAGAAAAAAGCTGGAAAACCGAGAACCCATTTGTACAACTCAGAGATATCTTGGTGGAATACAATGACGAATTCAAACAAAGTGTTTGTTCAAAAAGAAAGCGAGTGGAGAAATGAATCATTTTATGTTTTTGGCGCTATCGATTGTTCTGGGAGCATCTGGGCAGGTCCTATTAAAAATGGGTGTGAACCGGATCGGATCAATCAACTTGGCTTGGCCTCAAACGCTTGTAACATTGATGGATGTATTTACTAATGTTTGGATATTATCGGGTATACTTTGTTTTGTAAGCAGTATGATTCTTTGGCTAAAGGTTATTTCCAGTATGGAACTGAGTACGGCCTATCCGACTGTCAGCGTATCGTATATTATCGTCTTTATTTTGTCCGTATTTTTATTTAACGAAACCGTTAGTATAGAGAAAGTCATGGGTTTGGTCTTTGTTGCAGTAGGGGTTTATCCGTTGGTGTTACGCTACGACCACAAAGTGAGTCCCAGTAAGCTCAAACTATGGCTTACGATTACTGATTATCTCAAACTGCTTGTTATGCCCAAACAAAAGTGTTCTTTGGGGCGGGGACTGGGTATATAAACTGCCCGGATGGGGGTAAATGAAAAGTAGCTTAGTTTAATTTGTGTAGGTATTCTCTTAGTAAATGATAGCTCTGTTTTTTTACGTTCATGATAGCTGGGAATGTTCCAGTTTGACCACTGATAATTCACTATTTTTTCTTGATATCCGATTTGCCCAGTTGTTTTGTCCAGCATGCACACTGCCACATTGATACCATTTGAGGTAGTGCCGGAAAAGGCTTCAAGGTTATTACGGTAGAGATACGACCATATCTGATGGGTACTGGGGTCGGTATAACCCAGCATCGTCCAGGGAATGCGGAATTCAATAACATTTTTTGCGGTACTATAGTCTGCGAGGCTATTGTAACCCGAGGAAGCAGGATTGCTGTTACCTGGCTGGAGTTGACCTATCTTTATGTCTTCAAAAGGAATTTGCTCCTGGGAGGCAGGCAAGGCTCAAACAAAGCTTCCAGGGCAGGAATATCCCGTTGTTTTCCTGACTCCAGGCTTCATTAAAAGGAATCATTTTCAATACCTGACCATACAGGTAGGTGTGTGGGTCATAGGCACTGGCAAGAGTGAGCGCTGCATCATTAGGATCCTTAACGGTTAGCAGGAATTCAGCCCCAAAGGGAAGGTTAATCCCGGAATCGATAATCGTTTCATTACCGCCCGGCTGGTTGTCAAAGGCCAGCAATAGTTCTTCGTTTTCCCAATTCCAGTCTGCAGGTTTTTCCACTGCCAGGTATACATACGCTTCGTCGCTGCTTATACTCAGACGGAGCTGTTCACCGGCTTCTATTTTTTCGGGGAAGTCTATGTTTTGCCAATCAGTTAGTTCTCCATCCACAAAAATTTTTGTCATATTTTCTGGTTCTACAGCGATCAGACCAAAGTTTTTCTTCATTGGTAAGATGATTTAGCCACATAGGACGTTTTTCTGTCGGTATTTAGAGCTCCATGGTATTCCATGTGTGATTGAACCATTCATCCTGCCAGGAAAAGACGATACCACCTGCAAGGCCTGCATTTCGCATAGATGTAAACATAGAAATAAGCATCTCACCCTGTCCATAGACCGCACGTACAGCCAGGGCGATTTCTTGATGAAATTTGTTCGTTATGTCCGGCAGATAAGCGTTTTGTTCTTTGATGAGTTCTTCTTCCGGCGACCAGATGCTCTGAATCAGCCACAGTTTTCCTTCTGTATTCTAGTTATGGTCGGCAAGGGCAGTGTAAAAACAGGGCGGTAATACGGTGTATACTCTAACCGACTGAACGCCTAGTTCATCCATCTCTGTAAACCAGCGTCGATAATCATCATAGGTGGGGCTTAATTCACCTGGATGATGGCCTGGTTATTGCAATGATTATAGACCAGAAAAGCCAGCAACAAAATGAACCCTGCGGTCAGAATCTGTAAAAGACGATGATGTATACTTATATCCCTCCGGAAATTAATACTGTGATTTCATTCTTACATCGTTTAAGGGTAAAGTCAAAACGTTCTCATGGCTGATCTGTGCATTGTTGAATGAAGACAGCAGAAAACATGATTTAAGCCAGAGAACGTCAGACTGTTTGAGCAGATTCTTGGTGTTATTGCATAGCAGTAATGAACTTACAATAAAATTCTATCATGCTAAATAAGTTTTGAGTGGATATTCTTTCATTATTGGAATGAATGGTTTCATAGAGTTCTTTCGGTAAAACCATAGCGGCAAAGCGATAAAGGTTGTCGCACACTTCGGCGTATTTTCTCGAATCTGTTCCCCCCACCATGAGATAAGGCATCACCAGGACATCGGGATACATTTCTGCAATAATACTTTCAATCGTCTTGTAAGCGTGTGCATCCAGAGAAGAGATTTTTGAGGGGTTTTCACCCAATAGGGTCTCAATGGTAAAATCGATTCCTGGATTAACTTTTTTGATATGCGCTATCACTTCGTCTACTGTATCACCCTGAAGGATTCTTGCATTTACAACTGCCCAGGCCTTCTGCGGCAGGACGTTGGGCGCATCTCCGCCACCCGTCATGGTAACCGCTGTGGTCGTCCTTATCATAGCGTTGGTGGTTGCATTTTTTCCTAATGCAGAATTTATGATTGGGAAAAGTGGTTCGATATTTTTTAAGACGAATCTTTTACTTTGCATATGAGGGGCCATTTTTCTAAACATTTCTTTGACAGGCAGGATCAGCCTTGCTGGCATGGGATGATTTTCTATATTCGCAATGATCTGCGCCAGAACACCTACTGCAGTGTTGGTAGGTGGTATGGAAGAATGACCGCCCTGACCGGTTACGGTGATTTTGAAATTGGCCCAGGCCTTTTCTGCAATACCGATTAATGCTGCCGACGTATCCAGACCTTCCATCATATCTGTTGTGATGCAGCCGCCCTCATCGATGACGCATTCAAACTCCAGATGGCGCTCCTTAAATAATGCCGCTAGCTTCTCGGCACCCATTTTACCGCCGACTTCCTCATCAAAACCGAATGCGATATAGATGTCGCGTTTTGGCTGAAAGCCGCTTTCGATCAGATATTCCACTGCTTCCATGATTGAGATGACCTGATGCTTGTCATCAATAGCACCGCGTCCCCATATGTAGTCATCTTTTATCGTGCCGGAAAATGGAGGTTCCTGCCATTCTTCGCTGCTTTCGCTGCCTGCCGGAACGACATCATAATGCCCGATAAGCAGTAAGGGCTTTTTCCCTTTATCGCTGCCTTCCCAGATAAATATGGGGCTGTAGGTATTAACCATTTCCTTTTTGCAGATGCGATGAACCTCCGGGTAGGTTTCTGTTAAAAAGACCAGAAACTTTTCATACTCTGTGAAATCAGTCATTTCAGAATCAGGGTATGATACCGTTTTGAATCTGATGGCTGCTGCCAGATGATTCGCAGCCTGATTCAGATCAAATGTTTTATCTTCTTTTAAATCAAACACTAAACATACTCCTTTCAATACATGATTTTGAAGATATAAATTAATAATTGCTAATTAATATCGTCTTTCGTGATTACACCTTTGTTATATAAACCAACAGCCGATAGTACGGAAATTAATCCCAGGATTGGAATCAGCAGACCCTGTACCGTGCTGAACTGAATCGTTGTCATGTTGATGATGACAAAAGCGAAAATAATGGAAAAAGCCAGCGGCGTCACGGCGAGTTTCCATTGTTTTAGGAAAAAATAGGCTGCTAACGCACCGAAAAGGGCGGGTAGAACATTATCAAAGGCAGGTTTCAGAAACTCGTGGTTTAACAAAGGCATTAAGGGAAAAATGACCAGCATCCCGATAAACAGGATAATAATTGTCGTTATGGACGAAGATGCGATGGACAGGATGGCGATGACCTGACCTTCATCAGTAGCTGGTTTTACCTTGGCATTTTCCATGGCTACAGCGGCACAGGGAATTTTCAGATTCGTCAGGTTACCGGTAATAAATGCCAGATAAGCACCAGTTCCCAGAATCGGTACAAAGGTGAGAAATTCTGCTATGGAAATGGGGAGATAAATCATCACAGCCTGCAAAAATCCGCTGATAAAGTTTTTGAGCGGAGGAAATATATTAAAGTGAATAGAAATCGCAAGCGGTACAATCAGAATCATGGATAGCGTTATAATCACCGATATTCTTCCTAATCGATGAATAGATGCACTTGAATCGGTATTATTCATTTCATGTCCCTCCTAGAATATATTTGTGTAGAATGCAGCAAAGATCATTCCCCCGACCATGCTGAGGGTAAACGCCCAATCACCGGCAGTTGTTGATTCATTTTTGCGGGTGATCCAGGTAATTAATGCCAGCAGCAACGCACTTACAAGCAGGGTATAGAGCTGCACTCCACCGCTGACCATGGGAGGCCCTACGAAAACGGAGAGCATACCAAAATAGAGCGCAGTAATAATAATTTGAATCTTGCTCGAATCTTTCTTTTGGGCATTTTCCAGAGTGGAAGAAAACTTCTTCAGGAAAAATAGGCAGAATAGCATGCCCCAAATGATTCCGAGGGACATGACCCACATCGAATTGGAGAAAACCTGTGCGGTATAGCCTGCGCCGCCCAGGGATTCAATCCCCATTGCGGAAGCTCCGATCTTGGCAGTCATCAGCTCATATTGAAAGGAACCGATGATCGAAAGTCGCATCCAGGGAAAGGGTATGCCTAAAACACCTACCATGGTTGTTAGCGCGATGACGATTGGAATCGAAGGTGCGATCGAAAAGGTCATGCTGGATTTGATGGTTCTGATCATGATTTCCCGGCTTATTTCGAGCTCTAAACCGGTTTTCCATGCGTGCCTGAGAAACAGGCAGGAAATGACCAACACAGTAAAAATCAATAACCCGCACATGATAAACACAAAACTACTGTTGGCAATATCGAGATAATTCACACATAAACCCTCCTGCTTTACAAAATATAACATAGACCTTTTCGGGGTGAGGTGCTGAAAATCCTTCTAAAGAGAAAATTTGCATATATAAATATTTTTTTGTGGATAATCTTGCTGCTATGAGTAAGCCTTCCTCGGTTTATGCATAAATGGATGTTAAGCGAAAAGGAAAATGATTATTTACCAGGGCCTCTTTTGCCAATCATAATACCCGGCTGCCGGCCTTAAAAAGCGCCGCTGTTTAACAGCGTGTTTGGATGTAGGCTTTTGTTCAAGTCGGGTTTTTCGTTATGAATGTACCAATTCTGGGTATTATTTACGTACAATAGCGAAAATGTAATGCTTTTTATCAAATATTACAAAATGTTAAATTAAAATAGAGGAAATTGTAACACAAAAGAGAAAAGTAATCGTTGTTAGCATTTATTGAACAAATGTTTTTGTTGAAGACAGGTTTGCCGCCAAGGCATTGGAGATCATGAATGCAGGTAATACTGAAATAAATAATATGGTTGTGATTCATACAGCTGCTGGAACGGAACTGGCAGATGACGCACGGGTTTTGCACTATCAGGATCTGGCAGAGAGCGGAGCGGAACAGGAACCAGAGATCGAAGTAAAATCCGAAGATCTTGCTATGCTGCAATACACGGGCGGCACAACCGGCGTTTCCAAGGGGTGCATTTTAAGCAACGCAAACCTGGAAGCAATAGCGTGGCAGGATACAGTTTGGTTTACTCCTCCTTTTGATAATCCAGAGGATATCGTTGATATGGCAGCTATGCCGCTTTACCATATTTATGGCTTTAATACCACCGTAAACATGAATGCGGTAGCCGGGGGAACGATCATTGTAGTCAATGATCCTACGCCTAACGGATTGATAAAAAACATCAATGAACACGAGCCCAATTACTTTGCTGCTGTACCAGCTATGATCTATGGTTTAAACAATCATCCCGACATAGGAAGCTCTAAAATACAATCCATTAAAGGGATGATATGCGGCTCTTCGCCACTGGCTGTAGAAGGGTTAAATCGCTTTGAAGAACTGTCGGGAGCCGTCATTACTGAAGGTTATGGTATGTCGGAAACATCCAATGTGCTTACCTGTACCCCTTTCTATACTAAAAGAAAGGTAGGCAGTGTCGGACTTGCGTGGCCGGATGTGGATATTCGCATTGTTGATCTTGAGGAAGGCACAAAAGATATGCCCACGGGTGAACCTGGTGAACTGATTGCCAAGGGACCGCAAATCATGAGCGGTTACTGGCAGAACCCGGAGGAAACTGCCAATGTCCTGCGGGACGGTTGGTTATATACCGGTGATATCGCAACCATGGATGAAGACGGTTTTATTACGATCGTTGACCGTAAAAAAGACATGATACTGTGCAGCGGATTCAATGTATTCTGCCGTGAAATCGATGAGGTTCTCTATGCTCATCCCAAGGTTCAGGATGCTTGTGCCGTTGGGATCCCCGATCCCAAGCGGGGCGAAACCCCAAAAGTATTTGTCATCTTAAAACCTGGAGAAACGATGACCGAGGATGAAATCAAGGCCCATTGCCGTGAGAGCCTGGCTGCATATAAAGTGCCTACCCAGGTAGCGTTTATCGATGAATTACCCCGCACGAGCGTAGGCAAACCTATGCGTAATGCACTGCGTCAGCAGGAAAAAGAAAAGGCCAATAAGTAAGAAAAATAACATCCAAAAAAATATTCAAACCGGCCACCACTTCCTCTTGAAGTGACTGGTCGGTTTTTTTAATTAGAAAACACCAGATGCTAATTTTCAATTAAAATAGACCAAAGGATATCTAAGGGTGCAGGTGAGATCCTTTGTCCTTCATGTTTGCTATATTTTGACGAGAAGAACACCTGTTCTGAGCATAACACTGACAGACAAAAAGTGATCCATAGCACATATAAAAAATGATATTTATATTTTAAAGGGATTTGGACTCGAGTATTATGAGGTTCTTGCATCTATTTATAGGCCTCTGTATTCCGTCCTTGATAACGATAAAAAACTAAACATTACGAGTCTTATAAGCAATAAACGGAATCTTATCAAGGCCATTATTAATTTTGAAAACGGGATTGCCATTGGACTTTATGAAGAATTATTATTCGTAAAAGATACGATCACAGATCTTACCGATGCTCATCTAGTGGTCATTGAAAATAACTATTATGATGGCCTATTTCCAGCAGAATATGATTCCACAACCTTAAAAAGATTAAAAGAGATGAAGGTCAGGCTTGAGGAAGAGTCACTGGAGGATAATGACGACAAGGGGTTAGCTGATTTGATCACAGAAGTCCTACTGATTGATGATGAGGTCTTTATTTCCTATCTCGACTTACAGGACAAAGTGGAGCCTGAACTCGAAAAAATTCTGGATCCCCAGGGAGTAAGTCTTTGTATTGCTGAACTAGAAGGAAAGCCGGTAATAAGCGATTACTATGTGGAAAATTCAGAGGAATTACTGCGCTTCAAACGTCATTTGGAAACTGGACGACTAGCTGATCATGATATCAATTTACTGGTTGAATCATCGATCGAATCCAGACCCAGAATTATAGATGCATTGCGATGTGTGCTGCAGGTTTATCCGCAGCTAAACTTGCAACTCTTTTATCAAAACAGAGTTGCAAGGACTGCCATCCGGGAGGATTTGACTCAAATCCTCCAGCAGTACTGGGGAACACAGCTATTTCGGGAAATTGATTTTTATGAAAATCCAGATGCCAATATAAACAAAGTGAGAATCTCTCAGGGCGCAATTATTCAGTCCATTGTAGGACAGGTTGAAAAGGGCAGAGCTGATCAGCGGTATCAGGATGTCTTCGTTACCGCTCCCACAGGTGCAGGAAAGTCAGTACTGTATCAAATTCCTGCGATTTACCTGGCGGAGAAGCATCAGCTATTAACCATTGTAATTTCACCATTGAAGGCACTTATGATGGACCAGGTGAGACAGCTTAAAGAAAAAGGCATTGATTTTGTGGAATATATTAACTCTGATCTAAGTCAGATACAGAAGCAGGACATTCTTGCCTCCATTCAGGGCGGGGAAACGTCCATTCTCTATGTATCACCAGAATTTTTGCTGGCTTATGACATCAGAACGCTCATAGGAGATAGTCGCGATATTGGATTAATCGTCGTTGATGAAGCTCATCTGGTTACAACATGGGGGCGTGATTTTCGAATTGACTATTGGTATTTAGGCAGCTATATCAAACGAATACGTGAATATCGAAGCCATCATGGCGCAGTTCCATTTGTGCTAGCCTCCTTTACAGCGACAGCTGTATATGGTGGCAATGATGATATGGTTTTTGAGACCATTGCAAGTCTGAATATGAATAATCCGATCAAATTCTTGGGGAATACCCGTAGAAAAAATATAGGATTTCGAATTCGAAATTGGGAGAAAAGAATTTCCTATGAGGAAGAAAGAATGCGCATCACCGCATTTCGCATTGCGGAATTGATAAAAAGTGGTAGGAAGTCACTGGTTTACGCACCTTACAGACGACATATTGATGATATTGAAGCGCAGTTAGAACGAGAAGATGCTGCCAAAGTCGTGAAATACCACGCAGGGCTAGATGCTGACTATAAAGCTTATTTTGAAGAACAATTCAGGCTAGGAAAGGCAAGCGTAATGCTTGCAACAAAAGCCTTTGGAATGGGCGTGGATATTAGCGATATAGAAATGGTCTACCACCATGCACCAACAGGCAACCTGTGTGACTATGTGCAGGAAATTGGTCGTGCCGGGCGTAATCCTCAAATACAGGGCTATGCAATGCAGGATTTTAACGAAAAATCAGATTTTTGTTACGCCAGGGTATTGTATGGTTTATCAGGCATGAAACTGGCTGACGAAGAAGAGAATGTGCAAACAATTGGATCGAAAGACCAAAAATATACACTTATGGATATTGGACCGATCTATGAGATAAATCTGAAAAAACTGTGGGAAGATAAATTTACTCAAATGTCTTTCCCTATGTTAAAGAAGGCGTTTTATGAAAAGAAACTCATTGCAGGACAGTTTACAGAGAATATTCATCCACGCTTCCGTCTGTCAATGAAGTTTTTATCCAATGACCCATACAGGGTGTCTACCCTGACTGCGCAACATAACAGTTATTCGAATGCTATATT
>JAYEHK010000049.1:14302-20854 GCA_034659475.1 Bacillota bacterium
ATCAAGGATCGGCAGGAACGGTCTTTTGGGATTTTGAAATACTTCTTTACCAGATTAGATAGTGATGAGGCCAGATGGGATTTTATCGAGGATTATTTTCTCGGTAAGACCATGCTGGAATAGGTGAACGACATGAGCGCACAAGCAAAACATTATAGGCCTGTTTTGGACGTGAGTTCTAACCAGGACAGAGATTTTGATTTCATGGAAATCGATGATCTGTTAGACATTGCGGTTCATACAAAACCATCAGATACAGTAAAACAAGTGGAGGCAAACGAAGATATTAGGTATCAACAGGCAGATCAATCATCAGTTGATTCGTTTCTTGGTGAAATCGAAGAAAACGAACCCGATGAAGCACAGCTGAATGCAATAGATGATATGCAATACAACGATGAAAGGGTCGATTATAGTAAGATTGCCGATCATGAAGTTGACCTGGTAAAAGCCTACCTCAAAGAGATTGGGCGTTTTAAACTATTATCTGGGGAGGATGAGATCCTGGTTGGCGAAGGAATAGCTCGAGGTGATAAGAAAGCCCGGGAATTATTGATTAACAGCAATTACCGTTTGGTGGTCAGTATCGCCAAACATTATCAGAACAGGGGTTTAGAATTCCTGGACTTGATTCAGGCGGGGAATGTGGGTCTCATCAAAGCTGTGGAGCGATTTGACTATCGGAAAGGCTATAAATTCAGCACCTATGCAACATGGTGGATAAGACAGTCTATTACCAGAGCCATTGCTGACCAGGCACGGACGATCCGAATCCCGGTTCATATGATCGGCCCCGAACACTTGAAGAAGTTGGTTACGAATTTGGGGTTACCAGAGAAAGGATTAGGCAGATTGAAGCCAAGGCTTTGAGAAAACTCAGGCATCCTTCCAGGAGTAAACAAATAAGAGATTTCATTGAATAATTTGTTCATCCATTGAGGTGGTTTCTCATGTTTTCATAGAATTTGATACCGAACTTATTAGAGATGGCTTCAAAGATTAGGGTAAGAGCAGCAACAATTAACAGCAGTAACTTCGCTATATTTAACACAAGGGAATCATTGTTCATAAAACGAATTATCAAGGTGAAACATGGATAACTATGCAGCAGAACGATTAATGAGGTGATGAGATATGAACGTACTTCAGGTGAAGACTGACAACGAAATACAAATTTTAACATTGCTTGTTTATCTGCTGCTGAATTGGCGATTCATCAGAAGCAAACTCGTCATTATTGTTCCTATAATAGCAGGTGCAGTTCTGTGGTTTTTTGGGCTATTGGCACTGACAGAGGATGATTCATGGTTGGTAATACTGGGGTGCTGCATTTTTGAGTTTGGGGTCATTGTGGATTCTTGTGTCAGGTTATTGGTGCGTTTGGAATGGCCTTTATTGGTTAAAGATAAATGCCTGGTTTGAAGACCGGGCTGAAGCACCTTATACATTGGTATATGATGAAGCCTGAAAACGAGCCTCATGTAGAGAACAGATTCTGAAAATAGGGAGGATATAGGTTTGGTTAAGAGTACACGGGTAAAGCGGTTTTTTGCATATTTTTTTATGCAATTGCCATTGGTGGGGTGCTGATAACAGGGGATCAATTATTAAAGTATCTTGTTACACAGGGACGTCAGGCTGTGTGAAAAGTATTAAAAGTACGTATAAATATACGTCATTCATCTTAAAGCGGGCTTTAGAGGTGCAAATTATTCATAACGATGCATATATATACCTAAAATTGGACTTTTCACGCAGCCTGACGCTCTTTCCGTAACATAACACAAATTTTAATTATAACGGTAAATGGCAGTGTCTTTTTTTTATGTGAGAGCTGATTTGACTCGGCGATTGGATACAAAAGTGATGCAGGAGCCTGCGATGATAAAAACCATGCCGGCAATTGTATTGGCAGCAATGGATTCATGCAGAATAATCAGGGCTAATACAGGAGCGAGGGCAGGTTTGATAAAAAATACCACAGAAGCGGTAATGGCTGATGTTTCTTCCATGGCTGAGAAATAGAACATGTAACCTAACCCGGTTATAAATATGCTGACATAAATCAGATTGATTAAATTATGCATATTGATCCCTTGAATGATAGGTATATTGGAAAAGGCAGTTAAGCCTGCTTGGGAAAGAAATGCAGAGACAATGCCAATCCTGGATAGTAAAATGAGGATAAACATTTGGGTGCACCCCATCAGAAAGCTATAACTGGTTAACGCAATTCCGCCATATTTCTCACTTCTTTTCTTGCACAGAATTCCGTATAAAGCAAAGGTAACTGCTGATAGGAGTGCAAACAGGAACCCCCATTCGTTTCCATTATCGGTAATATAGAGAGGATTTAGAATAAAAATCATGCCACTGATACTGAAAACCACAGATAGAATTGTAAGTTTATCTACTTTTTCATCCAGCAGAAAGTATGCTAAAGGTACGACGAAAACAGGGTTGCAGCTGAACAATATAGCGACAATTGATGCTTCACAGTGCATAATAGATAATTGATAAAAATTCATACTCACTACTACACAAATAAAACCGGTCAGCAAAAAGAATTTATAATCATCCCATTGCAAAGAAATGCCTTTGGATTTTAATTTTTTTGTGCAAAGGGTATCAAGATGAGGGCTCCAGTTAAGAAACGAAGAAAAGTTAATTGAACAGGGTTGAACTGATCAGAAATGGTCTTCAATGAAATTTCCATTGTGCTGAATAAAAGGGTTGTCAGCAGAATGTACAGGTATCCCTTTTTCATAAATAATGCCTCCATAGATGTATAATAATTTAACGACAACTCGTTTATTTTAGCACTTTTTGATGAGGTGTTTGAGAAAACATAAAAATAAAATATAGCAGATCTGATATGAAGAATGAAGAGACAAGCGTATAAACATCAACCAGTAAGAAGGGTATACATACCCAAAGAAGGCAGCAACAAAATGAAACCTTTAGGAATACTCAGTTATGAAGACACAAACCTCCGCCGATTCCCGGCTTAAAGCCGCCATTTCATAAAACCATGCCTTCCAGATAACCTTTTTTGCTTGTCGGCCGTCCAACCAGGTACCAGAAGGAAAAGGTCTCGCCGGGGCGCATGACGAGGTCGTTCATCGATTCAATGGCAAGTCTCAGATTATTGACTTTATTATGCTGTAGTCACATATCTACCTTCTGTAAAGGACGAAATAAAGGTGTCTGATGACAGGCTGCCACATACCGAAGGTGAGTTTGAAGGTTTCTTTGTCGGGCAAAGTCAGACGATTGTCTGATCCATTGCAGGGAACGTTTTGAAGTAAAATACCATCTGTCCAGAAGTAAGCGGATATTTGAGCGAACCTGTGGACGATTGGATAACGGGTTTGGTGATTTATTTCGTATAAACATTGTTATTGGCCTTCCTTTTTCACTTAGTATAATGTTCATCCAATCAGGGTGTACTGTCAAGACCTGTAAATCGCTTGCTGAGCCTTATATTCATCTTCTTTCTTAACATAGATATCATATTGAACGTTTGCATTACTATAGGACATAAAGCTATGGCCGCCGGGGAAGTGGCTGCCGCTGTTTGATTTTGTTCTGCAACTGATTACGGCATTTGATAACTTACCGGCAACTTTGAAATAATTCTGATACCCAAAGGTGGTATAGATTAACACTCGTTTTGTAAAGCACATGATTTATCCATCCTCTCTTAAGGTTTATCGCAGCAGGATTAATGCCCAGGGGTTAGGCTTAATTTGCAGAACACGGATGATAAACACTCCTTTTATCACTGACCTTATTTATCCAAATAAGGTATTTCTTTAACGACAAAAAGCGCACAATAATGGAATTAAACATAATAGATAATAAATCCTTTTAATTTTTGTGGTATTTAACGGGCTGAACCGGTTATTTACCAGGCAATTAATTTTATCAGAACGGCGGGCACAGAAAATTTGTGAGGAAAACCGTATACCGGATGTTGCCCGTTTTAGCCGTATGTGGTTGATACCAAAGGACACAGAAAAAGCGACCAATAGACGATACAAGAAAAACAAAATGGAATTTTAACTTTGTGAGGTTTTTGTGACATTTGATTGATATGATAAAAAGAAAAGGAAGTAATCCTATGCGTATATTGGTGGTCGAAGATGACTGTCTTTTGAATAACACTATTTGCTATAATTTATCCACTACAGGATGTGAAATAGATTCTGCTATGACAAAAGCTGCAGCTTCAAGACTTTGTGAGAAGAAGGACTATGATTTGATAGTCCTTGATATAAATTTGCCAGATGGGAATGGATTTGATTTTTGTCAGGAGGTCAAGGATCAGCACTCCGACACGGCTGTGATTTTTCTGACCGCGAATGATATGGAAAGCGATATGCTTCGAGGATTTGAGCTGGGCGCGGATGATTATGTAACGAAGCCATTTCCCATCAGCGTATTTCGCAAAAAGGTTTCTGCGATGTTGTCCCGAATCCAAAAGCAGACCGGCAGTGATTGCTACACAGATGGAAATTTGTCCATAAATTTTTCTGAAATGACTTCATCATTCAAAGGAGAAGCAATTCTTTTTACACCCTTGGAATATCGCTTGTTGAAAGTGCTGGTTAAAAATCCACAAATGGTACTGACCCGCCAGGTGTTGTTGGAAAAACTATGGGATATAGAGGGGAACTTTGTAGATGAACATGCCCTGACTTCTGCCATCAGTCGTATCCGCATCAAAATTGAGTGCGATGGATTTCAATATATTAAAACCGTTTATGGTATGGGATATATGTGGATTGGAGGGATAAAAAGGTGATTAACGTAAAACTCGCTATCAATAAAGCCTGTATTGTGGCGAGTCTATTCCTTGCACTGATTTCCACGTCGATGATTACGGTGCTCTATTTGCTTACCGACAATATAAACGTGGTATGGTGCGGTCTGCTGTTTATTTTCTTTGTTCTTTTGTGCGTGGCCTTTTTTATGGCACTTGTGCGGCGAAAACTGACCTTGTTTTCCGATACGCTATGCAGAACATTGGACAACATGATGACTGGAACAATTGAGCCGCCGCAGATACTGGAGGAAGAAAGTCTGTTCTATAAGATTAATCATCGGCTGGCACGGTTATATGAGGTTATGCGTGAAAACCACCGCAGTATTGATAAAGAACGATCAGATCTACAAGAACTCATTTCAGATATTTCCCATCAAGTGAAAACCCCGATTGCCAACTTAAAAATGGTGAACGCTACTCTATTGGAGCGGTCCATGCCGGAAGAAAAACAAAGGGAGTTTTTGCAGGCTTGTGGAGGACAGCTTGATAAACTGGATTTTCTCATGCAAGCCATGATTAAGACTTCGAGACTGGAAACGGGTGTCATCACTTTAGAAAAGAAAAAGCAATCAGTCTATGACACACTTGCGAAGGCGTTGGGCGGCATTTTGTTGAATGCGGAAAAAAAGAGTATCAGCGTTGGTGTCGATTGCTCTGAGGGCTTAGAAGTATCCCATGATCGCATATGGACGAGCGAAGCTCTCTTCAATATTTTAGATAACGCCGTGAAATACACGCCGGATGGCGGGAGTATTTGCGTTACAGTGGCCGATTGAGAAATGTATTTGAAGATCGATATTACAGATAGCGGCAAAGGTGTTTCTGAAAATCATCAAGCAGCTATTTTCAAGCGCTTTTACCGCGAGGAGGAAGTGCACAACATTGAAGGTATTGGAATTGGATTATATCTTGCGCGTGAAATTATCACTATGCAGGGTGGTTATGTCAAAGTAATCTCGGAGGTGGGATATGGCTCCACATTTTCAGTTTTTCTCCCCCATGAATAGACTTGACCAGCAGGAAAAAGCAGAAGCACAGCAGGCGTATCAGTACTGCCATGATGGCGGAGGAAAATCTTGCCCGTAACAAGAAAAAGGTTGTTATCGTCATACTTTCTTGTGCATTGAGCATTGTACTGCTCAATAGTGTATATACCTATATCAACTCTTTTGATTTTGACAAGTTCGTAGCTGATTTTACGCTTACTGATTTCACTGTTTCTGACGCGACCATCATCAATAGCAACAGTCCGTTTAATACAGCAAATGTAAGCGAGGAGTTCATCGAGCAAGTTAGAAGGTTAGAGGGGTTAGAAAATATCGAAAATGTCTATTTGCAGGCATCTCCCCAGCCGCTTGATGATGTATCGCTGGAAAATCTGAAAGAACTGGCGGGACAATCCGAGGCTGTTGCGAATGAGTATTGTAATTATTCAGTGCGCAAGGAACATGGTGTAAATCTTTACGGTTTCGATGAATGGCCTGCTGAATATCTACAAGTGGTGGAAGGTAGTTTGGATGATGAACAATGGCAGTCTGGCAATGGTATTTATGTTACACCTATGCGAATGGTCGGAGACGGTACGTTGTTGCTATACCATCCGGGAGATCAGGCCACAATTACCTGTGGTGATGGAACGAGCAAGACCTATCATATCCTCGCAGTTGTGACCGTGCCAAGGGCCTTGTCTACTCCATTGAGCATTGATATGGGCGTGGAATTCA
>JAYEHK010000050.1:0-4705 GCA_034659475.1 Bacillota bacterium
TATTGACCAAATTTCCATTCCGCTTTTTCAAAGGATATCTGTCTGTCTTTTGCAACCACAATATCCTGTTCTTCAGGTACTGCTTTACAACATGAAATAACTCTCATCTTTTCACCTTCTCCTTCATTTAACAATGAGTAGATCCAAAACTCCGCTTATACATCTCTTATCTAGCTTATAGTTTCATCTACTTCGGTGGTTCGGTCTTTTTAATAACACTCTTGTCATTCAGCTCTTGTATGCGCTCAGCTGAATAACCCAAATCGCTTAAGATATCTTCTGTATCCATCCCCAGCGTGGGCATGGGCCGCCAGACTTGCCCCGGATCTTTTTTGAATTTAGGAAATATATTTGGACCTTTGCATGGTTTCTCCTCAATTGTCTCCCACTCTATAAAATCTTCACGCTGCAAATAATGGGGATGATTTACCATTTCCTCAATATTTAAAACTTTGTTCGCTGCAATTTTCAGGTCAGAAAATTCTTTTTCCACCTCAGCTACTGGCTGGGTCAAAAGGTATTCTGCTAATTTTTCTTGTATGAGATCTGCTTTGGGACCATCAAGCCAAAGTGCAGTAGTGCCTTCTGGATACTCATCTGTCCCCCAAAGATGACCCAGTCCAATCCTTTCAAGAATAGCCTTGTTTTGTGGAGCCCCATAAAGACACATACTCAGGAAGCCATCTTTACACTTATATACCCCGATACCACATAAGTTTTGATGTCTGGCACCTGCACGCGGATAGGTTATTCCTTCATTTAGGTAATCCATCATATAATATGACCCAACGCGAAGCAAAACTTCATACATAGCCATATCGATGCTCTCACCCACACCAGTCTTCTGCGCCTTATAAAGGGCAGCCAGGGATGATCCCACTACCATAAGCGAAGAGAAATAATCACCAGAATAAGGAGAAGCGATCATTGGCTGATCTTGAGTTCCATTTTGACTTAAGTACCCGCTGAATGCCTGGGCTGTTTGGTCGTAAGCCGCACGGTTTACTCTGTCCTCTACCCCATAATGCCCATACCCGGAAACATGAACAATAACCAGGGATGGATTGTGTTCCCACAACAATTCATCAGTAATACCACGCCTTGCAAAGGCTGGTCCTTTGCTTGATTCTATAAAAATATCAGCTGTTTCAATCAGTTTTAAGAATACTTCTCTTCCTTCTTCCGAGAAGATATTTAGAGATATGCTGCGCTGATTCCGACGATCTACTTCTTTTACATAGGTCGTGTCCCTCATTGAGTCACCGTTATATGTGTTTTCAATCCAGGTAACATCTGCTCCCCATTCTCCCATCAACTGTGCCGCAAATGGTCCGGCAATTTCAACTGCAGAGTACACAACTTTTAGCCCCTGTAAGTTTCCAAATGCAGGTATATCTGTTCCTTTTGTCATGATTTATCGTTACCTCCTCGGTTGAAAAATTTATACTGTATGCCACTGCTGTAAAAATACGCTTACTGCTTATCTGTACTTTTTGAGTGCCGCTCTTCCAGCGGTAATAATCTGCATTTCATCGGATCCTCCAGAGACTCTGTCCACACGAAGATCCCGCCAGAATCTGCTGATACGATGATCACCAGCAATACCGTATCCACCTAAAACCTGCATCGCTGAATCAATGACTTCAAAACCTGCATTTGCGCAATAGTATTTACACATCGCTGCCTCACCAGTTATCGCTTGACCACTATCGATCTTCCAGGCAGTTTCATATACCATATTCCGCATATTGGTAAGCTTAATGGCCATATCACAGAACTTCTCTTGAATTAATTGAAATCTTCCGATCTTCTCGCCAAATTGTTCTCTCTGATTGGCATATTTGGCCGCATCTTCAAAAGCGCACAAAGCAGTACCATAATTGC
Source organism: Bacillota bacterium (assembly GCA_034659475.1). GTDB lineage: Bacteria > Bacillota > Syntrophomonadia > Syntrophomonadales > Syntrophomonadaceae > JAYEHK01. Next base: position 1,885 of record JAYEHK010000050.1, read on the forward strand.
AACATGCAACCAGGAAGCGTTCAAAATCAAATTCTTCCTTAACCCGGTTGAAACCATTGCCTTCTTCGCCAAACATGTCTTTTTCTTCTAGTTCAACATTGTCAAAATAGACTTCACAACAGCTATCCATTCTCAAACCCAGCTTGGTAAGCTTCTCGATTTTAATACCAGATTTTTTCATATCCACAAACCACTCGGTAAACGCACCTGTTTCGAATTCTTTGGACATAACCACTAGGTAGGGAACCCCTGCACTACTTGTGATAAAGGTTTTATGTCCGTTCAGATATACTTTGCCGTCCCTGCGAGTGTATGTGGTCTGAAGACTGCCAACATCTGATCCCGCTCCCGGTTCAGTAATGGCTGAATTCCACATTTGTTTGCCGGTTCCGTGTAAAGCCATAATCTTCTCAATCTGTTCTTCGGTTCCATATTTCAGTATCGTGTTAAAGCCAGTCAGTTGATATAAGACATAGGTGGGGGCTCCTAATCTTCCAAGTTCTTCCCAAGCAGCTGCTACAGTTACTGCACCCGCATCAAAGCCACCATGTTCTTCAGGTAATAAAAGACTGTCAATCCCCAGATCAGCCAGTTCCTTCACAAATCTTTCCGGATACTGGCTATTTGTATCACATTCCTCAAAGTAACTGTCCCAGTTTTCTCTGACCATCAGCTCTCTGATTCCAGCAACTAATAATTCCTGTTCGTCTGTAAGTCTAAAATCCATTATCTAAACCTCCATCCTATTTTTGCGAACTTAATTGTACACTTTTCGTTTAACTTACTATTTTTTTATTTTTATCTTTATCCCTAGTATTCGCGTTTATCCAACCGGTTTTATTAACTTCTTTAAAGAAGGAAATCGGAATAATAATACATACAACCATCATGGGTAAGCCTCCAACAACAGCTGCTGTTTGTAAGGGTTTCAGTCCGCCCAAGAGCAGAAGGGATATGGCTAAAAGACCAAGCAGTACGGACCAGACAACCCTGTTTAACCGTGTAGGTTCATCATGCTCTGTTATTTCTTTGGTTGTTACCATAGCCAAAGTGAAAGCTACACCATTAATAAATGTTGCTGTTGAGATAAAGGAATAAATAAGAAGAACAGGTAACACAACAGCACTTAAAGGAATTGTTGCCCAGATTTCTACAATCGCCCTGGCGGTTCCGGAATTAGCCATGACAGCTCCAACATCTAGGACTCCCTGCTGATGAATAAACATTGCATAATTAGTAAATACAGCAAAGAATATCATTTCGCCGAGAACAATAGCACCTAATACTGCCAGAGAAAATTCGCGGACTGTTCTGCCTTTGGAGATTCGAACCAGATAAATAGCATACGTAATAACACAGTTGAGAAACCAGGCCCAGTAGAAAATCGTCCATCCCTGGGGCCACCCTGATTGTCCAATAGGATCGGTATACAAGGTCATTCTGACGATGTTCTGAACCATGTGACCGAGAGCATCTGTAAAGCCATTTAAAATGAAAGCCGTCGGACCAAACACAGCCACAAAGATAATGACCCCAAAAGCTAAATAAACTCGGATATCGCTTAAGACTTTAATTCCCTTCTGTAAACCTAAATACATACTTGTGCCAAATAAGGCTACCCAGGCGATAATAATCCAACCGTCCAAGGATAACGTATGCTCAACTCCAAATATCTTGGAGATCAGTTCTGCTACCAGTGGAGTTCCCAATCCCAGTGATGTACCCACTCCGGCAACCATTCCGATGACATACAGGATGTCAATGATCTGTCCCGCTAATCCATCCTTCTGTTTGCCTAAAATGCCACAAACACTGCTCGGTTTAATTACACTGCGTTTTTTTACAAAAAAGTTATAACCAATCGCCGTTCCAATAACAACATACATCGCACACGGGATAAGTCCCCAATGATACATCCCATAAGATGCCGCCCATCGTGAGGCTTCAAAAGAAAATGGTTCGGCACCGAACGGGGGGGATTGCATGTAGAAGTACCATTCAATGGTGGCCCAGTAAATAAGCGCAGCACTTGAGGTTGAAGTAAAAATCATCCCCAACCATGTACTAGTTTTAAATTCCGGTTCAACATCGCCAAATCTTTCATCTTTGTACTTACCGAAAATTAAATACACAGCAATAAGGAAAAGAATGACTACATACCATTCAAAAGCCCACCCTAGTTTATCTGTGGTCCAACTCAGCGCTGTATTCGAGATATCATTTGCTTTCTTCGGGTCGTTAATGATTAACCCACAAATAATTGAAATAAGAATTAGTGGTGGCCAGAATATGACATGATCAACTTTCAATTTTTTCTGTTCCGGCATTCGATCTCCTCCTTCATTTTACTGACTTTGATTGACCCTAATAGGCGTGCTTGTCTTATCATTAAGGCGTCAAGTTTATTTTATCCATTCCCCTTTTGAATAATCCTAGGTGATAAAAAACAAAAAAATGATCAAAAAATGAAAAATAACCTTAACACTTCCGGTAGCTTTCCGGTCTGAAGTGTTAAGGTTACAATCCGATTTATGAAGCTTTTCATTGTAAAATTATATCAGTTCCCATAAATGCCCATTTTAAGCCTGCACCATAGATTATGGCTTAGTCTAGTTCATCAGTTGTTGCAATGTTCTCATTTACCATATGCAATATTTCTCTCCAAAGAGCTTCTATTTCAACTCTTACCTTTAATGAACTAAAATTTATTGGAAAAACTTATTATAGGGGATTGCCCAATATACTAATAATACTAATGAAGCAACTACCCCCGAAACAATAAGTACATTGGCATATACTCTGTCTCTTTTAAATAATTCAG
>JAYEHK010000051.1:0-20743 GCA_034659475.1 Bacillota bacterium
GGATGGACAGACCGCTGGTGTACCAGTTGTCTCGCCAGAGGCATCGCTGGGTAGCTATGTCTGGAAAGGATAAGCGCTGAAAGCATCTAAGCGCGAAGCCAACCTCAAGATGAGTTCTCCCATTCCATTAAGGAAGTAAGATCCCACGAAGACGACGTGGTTGATAGGCCGGGTGTGTAAGTGCAGTGATGTATTAAGCTGACCGGTACTAATAGATCGAGGGCTTGACCATAGAGCTTGAGAACTAAGTTTCTACAATACTTATTCTTCATTTGCAGTTTTCAGAGATCATAAGAAAACAAAAAACTAAATATGATATTAAATTTCCTGGTGACAATAGCGGAGAGGCCACACCCGTTCCCATCCCGAACACGGCAGTTAAGCTCTCCTGCGCCGATGGTACTGCGGTTTTCCGTGGAAGAGTAGGACGTTGCCAGGAATTATTTTATTTACTACTAAGTTCTCCTGATGGAGAGCTTTTTTTGTGTGAAAACCGCAGTCTGCGGTCTCCCGTGGACGCCGCGAGTCAGCCCTCCGGGCTTCGATTTCGCGGCACTAGCGTCTGATTGAACACGACCGAAGGGAGTATAAGCGTCATTTTGAATGTGACAGGAGGGAACATCAGTTGTACTCGAAGAGTGTTGTGCCCGAAGGGTGGCGCCAAATTGGCCGCGTTGGATTAGGGCTGGGTTTTCTCATAGGTGGTTATGGTTTTGAAATATTATCATTGTAAACGAGGGTGTCCCAGATTTTAATTGCGAGGTATAGATTGACTCGGGTTTCCATTTTTGATAGATCAATGTTTAGTAAATCTTGAATTTTGTTTATGCGGTAATAAAGGGTGTTAATGTGAACAAAAAGGCTGTTAGCTGTAGCTTTCCAGGAAAAGCAGTTATCAAGTAGTCGCCTTAGGGTAAGTAAAAGATCTCCCTTGTTTGTTTTATCATAATCCAGTATTTTACCCAGGGTATTTTTGCAATATATCTCTAAATTACTTGGATTTAGTGAAAAGAGAAGAGAGAAAATTTGTAAATGAGAAAACTGTTGAACGTATACTGCTTTTCCCATTAATCGGGGCAATGTTAATGCAATACGTGCTTCATAGCAGCTTTTTTTTATTTCATATAGTTCATGCGCTTGCCCGATGCCTAGAGTAGATGATAGATGATAGCGGCATTCAATATTTTTCTTTAAATCGAGTAACTTTGAGAGTATGTTTATATCTGTATCTGAGGAGGGACCAGGAAGAACGAGTACAAGAGATTTTGACCACACAATAGTTATAACATCTAATTGAGACATTATTAAATAATCTCTTGAGAATGAGCAAATCTGCTTCCAAGCGAGCTGGGTGTCATCAGTGTTAAATTCAATAATTGCTGTACAGTACTGTGCGTGCAGGTCTAATGGTTTATTGCTAAGTGCAATAATGCTTTCCAGATCTTTATCATTTGGAAGAAACAAATATTGTGCCAGTTCTTTTTCAAAATCCATTTTTATTTGATCGCTTTTATATAAGTTTGAAAAATAACACTTTATAGCTAATTTAGACTCTGCCAATACAGAAAAAGTGTGAGCAAGTTTTTTCTTGGAGAGGTGTTGAATTATTATATATGCGTTTGTCCCGTTATACTCAACAGGATAACTTAAGAAACCATCATCTTCACGGTAAAAATATTGAACTCCTGCAGAGAGAGAACAAAAAAATAGTTCATCAACTTGTTCAAAATGTTCGGAAATACATGGATAATGTATTAGACCATTATGGTCCGCAATGATAATAGGGCGGTTAATTGATTTTTCCAGATATGAAGCGACAAAGGACAGCCCTTCTTCTAGCATCCCATCTGTTAATTGGCATGAGTTTCTTGCTGCTAACAGCATATCTACACCTCTTTTGTTTGTCATTTATAAAAATAAAATGCAATTTGTATGCCAACTTATGAGCATTATCTGTGAAACAAATTTTTATTGGTGATGCTTAATGATCTTGTCCAGCATTTAGATTTTTTCGTTTCCTAAAATATAAAGCGCTGTGTATTAAACACAAAAAATGTACTGGAAACAGATTCTCATATTAAGTCAAAATAAGGTGAAAGGTGAATAATTTAGAGAAAAAGTGTGTTATTATGAGAATGAGCAAAGCTGATTTTTTAATGATAGTTATGCATTTTAGTTAGCATCAATTTTTATGAGGAGTGATTTGTTGATATGCGGCCTCTCGAACAAATGTTAAGCCCTATGATTAAAAATAATTTAAAAGATGTTAATCAAAATGAAATCAGCTTGTTGGACGAAATAAAAAAATTAAAAATGGAAGTGCTTTGTGAAAAAATTAATTCATCCCAGGTAACGATGGTTAGGCCTGAGATCGTTGAATCTTGGCTCCGTTCATTTAAATATGGATTGAATCCAAACGATAATAATAATGGGATAATTCTGGATCAAAATGCTTATGATGAACTGATTAAAGAAAAGGCGTTTTTAATACAAGCAGCAGACCCATTCATTCAACAGTTGGAGAATATGGATTCGAATTATTTAATTTTACTGACAGATGAACAAGGCATAATACTTCGTGTAGCTACTGGAAAGAAAAGGATTCTGGAACAAGTAACGGAGAGGTTTCATCTAATTCCCGGAGCGATTTGGAGTGAACAATCAGTAGGAACTTGTTCGCACGTGATGAGTCTTTTGCTGCGCAGTCCAATCCAGCTTTGCGGACCTGAAATCTATCTGGAAACATGTTCACAGGTATTGGGACGTTTATTGGGAAGCGGACTTCAATCAAATGTTCTTGAAGAGTTTGATGATCTAAACCAAACCGTCTGCTCATCTGCTCCGATTTTTGATTTAAATGGTAATCTGGCAGGTAGCTTGACTATAATCAGCCCCTATTTGCATCATCAAAATTCACATTCACTGGGGCTGACGATATCAACGGCCTGGGCGATTCAGAATCAGTTTCAATTAGCATTAAACAGTGCATTGTTAAATGTTACCCTTGAAGCTGCGGATGAAGCGATAATTACGATTGATCAAAACGGAATTATTACCAAAGCGAACATGATTGCACAAAAGACTTTTTATAATTTATATCAGGAATTAACCGGCAGACATCTTGATGATGTTTTAGGACATCAGCCCGTCATTCTTGCTGTTATGGAAACCGGGCGCTCGGTTTTTAACACGGATATTCTCTTAGAGGGAAAAAATCAAAAATTACTTCTGCGTTCTGCGCAAGCTGTAAAAGATTCGTACGGTAAGAATCTTGGCTGCGTATTAACCTTCAAGCAAATTGAACGAATAAAAAAGAATGCGCACCAGCTCAATGGAGCTGAGGCTAAATTTACTTTTGATGATATTATCGGCAAATCCCCGCTGATGTTGAAATTAATTGAGATAGCAAAAAAATATTCATGTCTTGATACGAATGTCCTTATTCAGGGTGACAGCGGCACCGGCAAAGAGGTTTTTGCGCAGTCGATTCATAATGAAAGCAGGCCCAATGGAAACTTTATAGCAATTAATTGCGCAGCGATTCCCATAACCTTGATAGAAAGTGAGCTTTTTGGTTATGAAGGGGGCGCCTTTACCGGAACTGATCGGCAGGGACGACCAGGAAAAATTGAATTGGCCAATGGGGGAACCCTTTTCCTTGATGAAATAGGAGATATGCCTTTGGAAATACAACCTGTGCTTCTTAGGGTGTTGGAAGAAAAACGAGTCATGCGAGTAGGGGCGAGCCGATATATTCCAGTAAACTTCAGATTGATAACGGCTACTAACAAGAACCTTCTGGAAAGGGTTAAAAACAAGCAATTTAGAGAGGATTTATATTACAGAGTGGCAGTATTAAAACTTCAGATTGCTCCGCTAAAAGACAGAGGACCTGACATAATCAGACTGGCAAGACATTTCATTAGTGATATAGCCCAAAATCAGCAAATACCTGCGCCGGTTTTAAGTGATCCGGCCATATTCAGGTTGTTAGAATACAATTGGCCTGGAAACATAAGGCAACTGCATAGTGCCTTGCTTTATTCAGTTAATATGGCGAGCGACGGAATTATTGAATTGGAGAATCTGCCAGAAGAGATTTGTCCAGTGTTATGTGATATCTATTCTGGCGGCAGAGGTCAGAAGGCAGCAGAGGATACGGCGTATAATCAAATAAGCAATAATGAGCTGACAATAAAAGATATGGAAAAAATAACAATAATGCAGGCATTGTTGCAGACGAATCATAACGTATCTGAAGCAGCAAGTATATTAGGGATGAGCAGGTCTACGCTTTATCGGAAAATCAAAGGATATAAGGTATTAGAAGATATGAGGATAAATAGCTGAAGTAAGCAGAGAGAACCTTCATTTGAAGGTTCTCTCTGTATTTTATATGAAAAATTAAACTTAGGCTTTTACTGCGTTTAATCCTGCAAGACGGCCAAAAGTTGCTGTACGGCCAAGTGCCAGTCCACCAAGTAACTCTGGATAGTTGAAAGCAAAGAATGAACCGCTGTCGTTTCCTGCGGCGTAGAGACCAGGAATGGCATTCAGATCTGTATCTAATACTTCCAGATTGGTGTTTATTCTCAAACCATTCAGTGTGCAGATGAGTAAACCTGCAAGGTTGGCAGCATAGAAAGGTCCATTTTCCAGGGTTGACATACGGAAAGGAATTTTTCCGAAGTCTAAATCCTTACCCTGTTTTGTTAGTTCGTTGTATCTAGCTACAGTAGCTTTAAAGGTATCGGCAGGAACATTCAGCTCTTTTGCCAGACCTTCGATGGTATCTGCTTTTTTGACCAGTTTCATCTTCAAGAGTTTTTCAATGTTGGCCTCTACTACTTCCAATCCGGCTCTTGGTGGAGCATTTGGATCGTTTATAATTCTTGCGCATACTGTAGCGTGGAATCTTTTTACATCATCTTTCCAATTGGAATCCCATACCTGCCACCAGCTTTTATCCGGCTGCATAAGAGCTGCATCCCAGCAATTGTCATAAGGAAGATCTTCATTTACAAAACGTTCTCCACGCACATTCACCCGCAGGAAAGGCTGGCTGCCAAGCTGTAAAAAGCCGCCCTGCCAGGGAGGGCCCATTTCTTTTCCGGGGATTACCAAACCTCTGTCAAAAACCATTGGTGCATGAATTGGATCCATAGCTGCTCCTACCCAGAGAGCTGCCAAAATGCCATCACCGGTATTGGTTGGCGGAGCAACATTAAGACTTGTAGCCAATGCCTCGGGACAGAGTTTTTTAAGCATTTCTTCATTTCTGGCATAACCGCCGGTACACAGGATAACCCCTTTGCTGGTGTTAATTCGCATGTATTCTCCTTTGGCATTCTTGGCGATAACACCGGTGACACGACCTTTATCTTTCCGAATCAATTGCACCAGTGGTGTTTCGAACAGCATTTCTACACCCATCTCTTTAGCTTTATTAACCATTATGGGCAAATAGTATACAGAACCGATCCCGCCTGTTGGGAATGAGGTAGCTTGTTCGTTGGAAACTGCTACGTGGCCAACGGGAAAACTCTTATAATAACCCTCTTTAATATCAGTTTCGACCATCATCTTGAGACCGCCGGCTTCTGCTATGGGTGTAAACCAATCCATAACTTCACCGCTCTTGTCAGCCCATAGATTTACCAGACTTTGATCGACAAGGTGACCGGCATACCGGCATACTTCCGCAACCACTTCATTCCGGTCAAGTTTAATACCCTTTTTCTTCTGCAGGCTGCTGTTTACAGCGGCCATCCATCCCGGGCCAGCTGCACCCACAGAACCTTTTTCCAATACAATTGTTTTAGCGCCTGCTTCAGCTGAGGACAAGGCAGCAAACATACCGCCGGTTCCTGCACCGACAACGACTACTTCTGTTGATATCGTTTGCTTAATATCTTTGTCGGAAATGGCCGGAGGCGGGGTCTCAAAGCTTGCTGTCTGTCCAGCGGCTGATTCTGGAGAATTTGTCTGTTGATTGGTGTCATCCGAACCACAGCCAGTCAAAAAGCCGGTGGAAGCAACAGCTGCAGCACCCAATGCTGTCCCTCTAATAAAGTTTCTCCGAGTAAATCCTTTTGGGGTTGTCTCTTCGTTATTCATATTGTGACCTCCTTTATTTGTAAACCAGCTAATAAATTCACTTCACTCTCACTTTTATTAGGTATCTTGCAGTACCCGGCAGGCTAAGCTGTATATCCTTGTAAAGGATGAAGTATCAAGATTTCCTCTGTTATGGAATGAGAGCAAAGTTTACAATTTGTATATTATAAACGGAGTATATCATTCACTTCGTAAGAACTTCATTGGTGGTCTTCATGAAAAAAACTGTGTGAATCTCCAAAGGCAAATGCAGGCCTTACGTTGTATAATTCATACGAACACATTTGCTGTTACATCTATTCATCTGAATTAAGAGCAGGAGGGCTTGTAATGGAAGAAAACACCGGGCGAAAAGGGTTTCGTGAGAGGTTTTTTAATAAGAAGGCACTGCTGATTGTTGCAGTATTGGTGATTGTAGGAGGAACAGGAGTTGGGGTATTTATGGTAAAAGCCAGCCATAATCCGGCTTTTTGTACTGCCTGCCATATAATGGAGCCTTATTATGAATCCTACAATGATAGTAATCTGTTGGCAAATAAACATGCTCAAGCAGGTTTGGTTTGCCATGATTGCCATGAACCTTCAATTACTACACAGGCTGAGGAGGGAATTAAATATATTACCGGCAATTATCAAACTCCTTTGGAGAAACGTTCCTTTTCAAAGAAGTTCTGCCTGGAGTGTCATGAGAACAACGAAGAGGTAAAATTTGAAAATGTTAAAGAAAAAACAGATTTCGATGAGAGCAACCCGCATGATTCACATAACGGTGAGTTGGAATGCAATACTTGTCACAGCATGCACCAGCAATCACAGGTAATGTGTACTCAGTGTCACCTTTTTGTTTGGACAACGGAGTTGGATGACAGCTGGGCTAAATAGACTGTCACGTGAAAGGCAGCATTTTTTTTCAGAAAGGGATTATATGGATAGCATGAAGAAGATCTATCATTTTATTTCAACAATGAAAACCGGGTTAATGCTATTAGTCTTGCTCGGACTGGCTGCAGCAATGGGAAGAGTCATTTTCCCTGATTCATTTTCACATGCGATCCTGTTTAAAATGCTGCTATTATTATTACTCATAAACATGACATGCTGTACGATAAACAGAATTATCTGGTTTAAGTCAGTATTTATTTACAAGAGAAGAAAGGGCTTTCTTAAACAATTTGGGATATTGCTTCTGCATGCAGGAATCGTATTGATTATGATTGGCGGAGTTATTTTTTCTTGTTATGGCGGCAGTGAGCAGATACAGATTGTAAAGCATGAAACAAAAGATATTTCTCATGTAATCAAGACAAACCAGGTTAAACCAATTTCAATGCATCTGGATGACTTCAAAATCGAGTTTAATGACGATGGATCTGCATCTCAATATTATTCATTTTTAACGCTGCTTGAAGACGGGCAAACAAAGGAAAAAGCTGTTATTAGCGTGAACCATCCTCTTAACTGCGGGGGAGTAAAAGCCTATCAGATGAGTTTTGGCTATAAGGTTAAAGTTAAGCACATAAATAGTGAGGGCATGGAAACCGAAGATCTATTTAATGAGGGAGATGTACTGAAGATACCGGGAACGGAAAGAGTGGTAAAAATTTTTCGATATATTCCCAACTTTGATCCTGCTCATGGCATGACTTCCATAACCATGCGGTCCGACAATCCCCGGATTATATTTTCCGTTTATGAAAACAACAATTTATTGGGAGTGGGAGCTGTTGAATTTGGTGAAAGAGTTGAGATAGATAATAATGTATTTGCGGTATTTACAGGGGTTGAACCGTATACGGTGCTGTGCGTTAAATCTGATCCGGGATTGCCGATGGTATTGAGCGGAGGAGTAATGTTTATGCTGGGAGTATGTCTGGCATTGCTTACTTCCCACTCTAAAAAAGCAGTAAGAAAATAACTTCTTGGGGATGAAGGCTTAAGGTTAGCACAGGGGAATAAAGGCGATTAAATGTGACAAGACAGGGAGTGGACATGATGATGGCACTTATCGATGAAATAATTTATGCTGTGTTGGCAGTATACGCTTTTGGATCAGTGTTGTACTTCCGGGGAGCAAGGACAGGGCAAAAAAAGGTCTTCCAAGCTGCATTTATAATGGCTATAACTGGGGTTGTTTTGAATCTGCTGGTATTAATTATAAGAACCATTATTGCAGGTCGGCTTCCGTTAAGCAATGGGGCTGAATTTTTATTATTGTTTACCTGGATAACCGTTGTTTTTTATTTAATTCTTCAAAAAAAAATACAGTATAAAGGTGCAGGCGGACTCGTGTTGCTTATGGCTGCGTTATTAATACTTGCGGGAGCCGTACTAATGAAAGAACAGTTTGGAACAGCAATGCCTCTTATGCCTGCATTGAAAAGTCCATGGTTATGTGTTCATGTACTTACTGCTGCTCTTGCCTATGCTGGTTTTGCTTTGGCAGCTGGATTAGCGTTATGGTGTGTTTGGGGAAAGTCGCAGGCTATCGGGAATAGTATAATTTATTCTATCGTTGCCAGTGGATTTGCTATGCTGTCTCTGTCCATTGTGTTTGGAGCAATTTGGGCAGAACAGGCCTGGGGAACTTACTGGTCGTGGGATCCCAAAGAAACATGGGCACTGGTTACATGGATTATCTATGCATTATATCTTCACCTGCACAAAAAAATGGAATCGCAGGAAAGACAAGCAAGCATAATGGTCATTGCGGGGTTTGTATTCGTATTGTTTACTTTTTTTGGTGTAAATTATTTACTCCCCGGGCTTCATAGTTATGGTGTTGTATTGAATAACCTGAATCTGTTCGGATAAAAAATGAGATCAGGAGGTGACAGAATGTTTGGATTTATTGGCAATTTTGGCCCATGGGAATTGGTGTTTATACTTATTGTTGTACTTATTATTATAGGACCGGGAAAACTGCCCCAGGTTGCAGAATCAATGGGCAGGGCGATTCAGAATTTTAAGAGAGCAAAAGACGAGGCTTTTGACGAACTTGAGGAAAAATGATGATTACATATTAAGACGAAGATCGTTGTCGTTTCTTGAATACACTTTTTTTCTAAATTAAGGCGTGAACATTATGAATAGTTGTTGCATAAGTTAAAGTAAAGTCTTTTTCGACAGGGTTGGGTTGAACTTTGTTGGGGTAGAATGAAAAATAAAGGGAGTCAAAAATGGAAACGAAAAAAAATAGCCAGGCAAAAGAAACACAGATATGGGAAGGACAATTGCTACCACGTTGTTCAATCTGTGGATGTGTCCCAGAGGATGGAATTGCCGGAGGGATAAGAATTCGAAATACGTTTATTTGCAAAAGTTGTGAACAACGGATTGTGCTGATTGATATTGGGTCCGTAGAGTATGAGTTCCTTTTAGGAAAGATAAAAAGTATTTTGGAGACAGTAGGTAAATAGGAAGTGTTTAGAAAAGAGAAAAGCTATTCTTCAAATATAGGGAGAGTAGCTTTTTGTATTGTTTCCACTAAATATTGATTATAATAGGAGAAGATTTTATATATATTTTAGTCAAGTGACGCGGTTGACAGATTATGCGACGTAAAGTTGGTTAGTTGGTTAGTTGGACAGTTGGAACGGGTCAGAAGGGATGTCAATATAATCTCCGCCCTTACATGGCAGACTATTTCAATAAGGAGTAAGGAGTAAGGAGTGAGGGGTGAGGGGTGAGGGGTGAGGAAAATATTTGACGCGAAGCGTCAAACCCCCTAACTCTTAACCCCTTACCAAAGCTAGGTTAATCCCTGCCGTGGAGCGGATCAGCGTGAAAACGGAAACAGACTCCAACAGCAAAATAGGTGCCAGGCTGTTAACTTATTCAGAAAACATAATTGGTTTCCATTACGTATTGCGAATAAGTTAGGAGCCTGGCTCCCTTCATGCAGCGTTACCATCCAATTATCTGGATACGCAGAGTAACAAATGCAACAAATGGGGTTTGTCCCCAGCATTTAACATTATTGTTTTTTTGCGTTGGAACCAAATTCAAAAAAACAGCGTTAATCAGTGTACCCGCGCAGCGGGTCTGCGTGCAAGCAAAGCGAGCCAGCGTTCTATCGGTCCTTTCCAACTTTCCAACTAACCAACTGTCCAACTTTACGTCGCATTATCTGTCTACTGCGACACAAGAGATTAATAAAGGGATTGTATGAAAATGAAAACACCGATTTATTCAGCGTTACAACAATTTATAGCGGAAGATATTTTACGCCTTCATATGCCGGGACATGCAGGGGGGCGAGGGATTAATAATGTAGCACTAAGCCGGATAGCCGAAATGGATGTAACTGAGGTTCCTGGGTTGGATGATTTGCATCTGCCCGAAGGGGTTATTAAGGAATCCAAGGTACTGCTGGCAGATGCCCTGGGAGCAGAGGAGAGTTTTTTCTTAGTGAATGGTGCTAGCTCTGGCTTGCAGGCGTTATGTATGAGCCTGGAACATAGAAAGGTGCTGGTTCCTCGGAATGCTCATCGATCCATGTTTGCAGGAATGGTGTTGTCAGGTTTGGAACCGGTGTATCTTCCCTGTGAAATAAATACGGATCTGGGGATTGTGACAGGGGTTGCTCCTGATACAGTACAGCGGTATTTAAATCGTATATCGAAGATAAAGGCCGTATTTTTGACCAGTCCCAGTTATTATGGGACATGTTCTGATGTTGGACAAATTGCTTCCATAACTCACCAAAAGCAAATTCCTCTGCTGGTAGACGAAGCCCATGGAGGCCATTTCCCGTTTCATCCATCGTATCCGGCAACGGCTTTGCAACAGGGAGCCGATGCGGTTGTAAACGGGTTACATAAAACTTGGCCGGTGCTTAATCAGGGTGCAGTATTAAGTGTTGGCAAAGGGATTGTCGATATAAATAAAGTGAACAATGCTGTGAGTCTGCTAACAACGACCAGTCCGTCTTATTTAATTATGGCTTCCATTGAGCTTGCCAGAAGCCGATTGGAAGATGAGGGGCAGTATTTACTTGAACAGGCTAGGATTCTTGCTAATCGATACAAGCTAAAAATTGATCAGCTAAAGGGTTTTAAGTGTGCTGGTGATCAACTACAACAGATGGATGACGTTACAGGCATGGACCCATTAAAAGTGGTCGTGGCAGTTGATGATCTGGGCCTATCTGGAGAGCAGGTTGCAGAAGTGCTCCGTACACAGTATAAAGTTCAAGTGGAAATGAGTATGCCCCGGGTGATCCTTGCAATGTTATCAATGTTTCATACCGAAAGGGACTGGGAGCTTTTTTTCAGAGCATTGGAAGATATTTCTCAAAAATATTATGCTCCCGGTAGTAGCCATGGGCGCTATTTAGACCCGCCTTATCCAACCGTGGTTATTCCGCCGCGACAGGCCTTTTTTGCCAAAAAGCGGAGCTGCAAACTTGCTGAGGCAGTCGGTTTGGTAGCGGGCGAGATGGTTGCTGCATACCCGCCAGGTATTCCCTGTTTGCTGCCGGGGGAACTTATTACAGGGGAAGTATTGGATTATCTAAATCAGTTACGAGCGAACGATGTTCATATCCATGGACCAGAGGATGCATCATTACATTATTTAAAGGTAATTGATGAGTTCTAGCACAGGAAAAAACAAATATGAACGGAGTCTGAAGCGAAAGAGGTTTTCAGGGTTAGTGTTTCGTATATAGATAGAGTAGACTCTAGCTTCACATGTATGGCAGACAGGGGATGAAATCACCAAAGCGAACCATCCTTAATGTGAATTCGAAAGACGTTAAGGAATACGGTATAATAGAAGGAGGAAAGGCGTTGCAGAAGCGAGGGACTTTTATTAGTCTGGAAGGCATCGATGGGTGTGGTAAAACCACATTAAAAAATGAACTTTTATCAAAACTGGGTATAGATTATCGGGTGTTAAGCATTCGTGAGCCTGGAGGAACAGAGACATCTGAAAAGATCAGAGACCTTCTGCTGGATGTTCGAAACGGGGGAATCCTTGCTCGAACGGAAGCGATGCTCTATGCTACGGCGCGTTGCCAGCTTGTTGAAGAAGTGATTCTTCCTGCACTTGAGGAAGGAAAGCTGGTTATTGCTGATCGATTTATCGATTCTACTGTGGCTTATCAGGGTTTTGGCAGGGGACTGGATATCGAATTTTTAAATAACCTGAATCAGTTGTGCACCGGTGGAGTAGTACCGGATTTAACTCTTTTGCTGGATATCGATCCTGTGAAAGCCTACAAAAGGCGAAAAGGAGACGTCCTAGATCGGTTGGAATTGGAAGGTGTTGATTTTCAAACGCGTGTCCGGGAGGGTTATCTCGAGTTGTGTCATCAGGAACCAGAAAGAATTAAATGTCTGGATGCCAGCAGATCGGTTGAAAAACTTACAGAGATGGCGTTAAAACAAATATATGATAGGTTCTAAAGGATTGATTGTACTTTTTAAAGGGAATAACTGTTTAGGATGAACGAAGGAGGTAGCTTTTCAGGGTGATAGCAGAGAGGGGGAGATGGGGTGAAAATTGATCAAAACAAAAAGAATTTAAGTCAATTCCACACGCTTTCTAAAACTGGTGTTCATGAAGTAAGAAGAGGAGCAGAATCGCTATTTGATGAAGAATTAACACATCGGCAGGACGAATCCTTACAGTATAAAATAAAAGAACTCTTAAGCGAGATTGATAAGACTACCGAACGATTAAAAAAATCGATTAGCATTCACGAGCTGATGACCTACAAAAAGCTGGTCAAGAATTTTTTGAAAGAAGCCTCCTCACAGGCTTATCAGGTAGAAACAAGACGCAGCAGAAGCCGACGGGGCAGAACCATCATGATTACGGTTAAAACCATTGATGAAGAGGTAGAGAATGTGATTCAGGATTTCATGAAGAAGAGATCGGAGCCGATGGACATTTTGACGGCTCTCGATAAAATTAGAGGAATGCTCGTGGATTTGATGATCTGAGCAGATTTGCCTTAAGTTAACGTCAAACCAGGTTAACTTAAAGTATTGAGTGGGTGATAGGATGGAATCCTTTGCAAAAGTAAAAGGACAGGAAAAGGTCATTGGTGTATTGCAACGGGCGATGCAGACAGGGAATATAAGCCATGCTTATCTATTTTCTGGTCCCCGGGGGACGGGCAAAAAGATGACAGCGGAGTTTTTTGGAGAGGAGATTCTGATACAGGATGATCCAGGGGGAAAGGCATATCTAAAGGATCGAGTTCATCCCGATTACTTGTTTGTCGACCGGGCGGAGAAAAAATCTCTTATTGGTATTGAAAAGATTACCAGGGAGCTTGAACCATGGCTGGGAACAAAACCCTACCGAGCTGAACATCGGGTAGCGATTATCAGGGAGGCACATCTGCTCAGCCCAACGGCTGCCAATGCATTGTTAAAGACATTGGAAGAACCGCCGAATTATGCAGTTATAATATTAGTATCAGACGAGAATAATCTTCTCGAAACCATTGTTTCACGCTGTCAGCACATACGGTTTGCGCCGCTGTCCGAGGAAGTCATTGAGGACATGCTTACAAACAAAGGGGTAGAACCTGAACAGGCTAAAGTATATGCCAGGCTTGGGCAGGGGAGTATGAGTCAGGCGATGGCCTGTGCGGAGGATGGATTGTTTGAAGACGTATGGCCAGTTACACGTGAGATGATTACGGATTTGTCCAGTGGAAAGCAAATAGAGGTATTTCGTGCGGCAGAACGAATGGAAAAACAACCGATGATCATAAATCTGGCAGAAGTGATTTTACGAGATCTTTATGTATATCAGGAAACCGGACAGAGCAGTCAGTTGCTGATACCTTCCAACAGTGAATGGTGTAAGCACTTCAAAGAGCTAAACACAGCCTATGTGCGACGTGCATTGTTTAACATTGCTGATCTGAAAAAACAGCTTACAACATCAGTGAATACACTGCTGCTTTGTATAAACATTTCCTATGAGATGCTGGATGCATTACAATAGATAGGGGTAAGTAAAAGAGAAAGATAAAAATGCAATCGAAAAACATACATGAATAAGTAAAAATAGACTAATTTTACCGGTAAAGGGGGCTATTTTTTGACCTGGGTAGTTGGTGTTCGATTTAAACCGGCTGGAAAAATATACCATTTTGACAATGATCAACTAGAACTTGAAGCAGGGGAGGCGGTCATTGTTGAAACAGTACGTGGTATAGAGTACGGTCTTGTAGCTATAGGGAACCGAGAGGTTGATGATGAGCAGTTAGTGTTACCCTTAAAGAAGGTTTTACGTAAAGCAAATCAGGAAGATGAGAACGTTTATCAGAACAACCAGAAGAAAGAAAAGGATGCGTTGGAGATCTGTAAGCAAAAGGTTAAAGAGCATGATCTTCCCATGCGTCTGATTGATGTAGAGTATACGTTTGATATGGGAAAGATTATTTTCTATTTTACCTCTGAAAGTAGGGTTGATTTTCGTGAATTAGTCAAGGATTTGGCAGCTATTTTTAAAACCAGGATTGAACTACGGCAGATTGGTGTTCGAGATGAAGCCAAGATGCTGGGGGGAATTGGGACCTGTGGCCGAGTCCTTTGCTGCAAACAATTTCTGGGTGAATTTGAGCCGGTTTCTATTCGTATGGCAAAGGAACAAAATTTATCCTTAAATCCAACCAAGATATCCGGAGTGTGTGGTCGCTTGATGTGCTGTCTGAAATATGAGTCCCAAATGTATGACAGTAAACGACCAGAGGGGGTAAAGACCGATGGAGAAAACAATTCAGGAATTGAAAATGCTGATAAAGGACCTGATTCTGGAAGTAGGGGATCTAAAGGAAAGGGTAACAAATCTGGAAAGGGAAATGAATCCTGATCACACAGACTATGATTTGGAACCCGAGATGAGTTTGGAAGAAACCCTGGAAATTCAGGGCGAAAGCTATGAACAGCTCGGTAAATTATATCGAGATGGCTACCATGTATGCCCCGCCGCCTTTGGTAAACGCCGCACGGACGAATGTTTGTTTTGTATTGCTTTTCTGGAAAAGGAGTAGATTCATGACTGGAAGGGAATTGCTCAGGGAAAGCGAAACGTTAGACGACCTCATATTAGGTGGACTGCATATTATTCAATCAAAACAGGGTTATCGGTTTTCCTTGGATGCTGTTTTGCTGAGCCAATTTGCACAACCAGAGGGCGTTAAAACAATCATTGATATTGGCACGGGCAATGGTGTTATTCCTTTATTAATGAGTTATCGAACAGCAGAGGCACGAATTCTCGGTGTTGAAATTCAAAAGACTATGGCAGAGCGTGCAAGACGCAGTACGGTGCTCAACCAAAAAGAAAAACAAATTGAGATTTTGAATGAAGATATTTGTCAAATCGAAAGGGTTTTACCGGGGGGATATGCTCAACTGGTTTTGAGCAATCCTCCTTTTTGGAGGCAGGGAGAAGGGAAAATCAGCCAAAACGAAGAAGCTGCTATCGCCCGACACGAGCTGCATCTGAATATGAAGGAATTGGTTGAAAAAGCTTTTTATCTATTGCAGGATGGAGGTAAATTTGCCGTTATTCAAAGAGCAGAACGCATGGAAGAGATGATGAAGACTTTTGTAGATAGAGGTTTTCGACTTAAAAGGATGCGGTTGATTCATTCCCTAGCGAGTCGTAATGCGAAACTTGTGCTTCTGGAGGGACAGAAGCATGGACGGGGACAACTTGACATTTTGCCGCCCCTGATCATCTATGAAAAACAGGGTGAATACTGCGAGGAACTGCGCAGGATATATGCCATCTAAGGCATGCAATGTCCGTGCGGTCAGTGCGATATTGATTCCTATTGGTTGGTTAGTACGAAAATTGGAACCGAAAACGCTGATGTCCGCTGATTACCGCTGATTACCGCTGATTACTGCTGTTCTTTTTTTATAATATTATTAACAGCGATAATCAGCGAGAATCAGCGTAAATCTGCGTTAAAATCGTTCCCTTGCGCTGCACGCCTTCTATTTTCATAGGTGGTTGTGGCCTGCGGCTATGGTGGGCGGATTAGCATAATTACGGGAGTTGAAATGTTTTGGGAAAATTATATGTGTGTGGCACACCGATAGGAAATCTTGAGGATGCAAGCATCAGGCTGTTAAAGACCTTGCGGAAGGTAGATATGATTGCCTGTGAAGATACACGCCATACCCTTAAACTGTTAAATCGATTTAAGATAAAAAATAAGCTTGTTTCCTATCATCAGTTCAGCAGTGAACAAAAAGAAGACTATATCATTGAGGCAATCCGAGAGGGCAAAGATGTGGCACTGGTTTCTGATGCCGGAATGCCGACCATTTCCGATCCCGGAGAAAATCTGGTTCGCCGAGCGCTGGAGGCAGGTGTTGAGGTGGAAGTCGTCCCTGGACCGTCTGCGTGTACAGCGGCACTGGTGATCTCGGGATTGACCAGTGCGGCTTTTGTATTTGAAGGGTTTTTGCCCCCAAAACAAAAGCGGCGCAGGGAAATGCTTACCCGGATTGCAGATGAAAAAAGAACCGTTATTCTATATGAAGCGCCCCATCGTATACTGGACATGCTGGAGGATATGGAAGAGGTCTTCGGACAGGAACGTTCTCTGGTCATCGGGCGAGAATTAACTAAGAAATATCAGGAGATACAAAGGGGAACTGTCTCCGAACTGACCTCTTACTTTCAGATAAATGCGCCTCGGGGAGAATTCTGTATTCTGATTCCCGTTAGGGAGGAAGAAATGAAGGATATCGATATGGAACAAATTGCTGAAGAAATTAAAGAAATGATGAAACAGGGAATAGAAAAGAAAGAAGCCTTCAAAATGAAGGCTCGTCAGTACAATGTTAAAAAATCAGACATCTACAATTATTTTGTTTCAGTATCACAAAACGTAGAAGAATAAATCTGACAATAGGAAAATCTCTTTAAACTAAACAGGCAGTCTGAATGAGAATTAACCAATCTGTTTGGTTAATTCAGTCAGGCAATTTTTGCATAAGTTCTTTCCTTTGTAGTTAATCACTTCTTCAGCGTTGCCACAGAAGATGCAGGCAGGTTCATATTTCTTGAGAATGATTTTGTCGGTGTCGACATAAATCTCCAATGCATCCTTTTCTTCAATGGACATGGTTCGTCTTAACTCAATAGGGATAACAATACGACCCAATTCATCGACCTTTCTTACAACACCAGTGGATTTCATCATTACTACATACCTCCTCCAACAGTATTCGACTTCCTTCTGCCACAAAGAATACCAGAGCTGGTAGAAATAGTCAAGGAAAATTCAACAATAACGGACAAAAATTTAACTATTAGAACATATAATTTCTTTTTATGTATAACATGGAGAGGAAAAGGGCGGTTTTTGAAATGAAAACATTTTGCTTATACGGTAATAATTACCATAAGTGAATATAAAAATAGTAAAGTATTGCACAGACGAAGGCAATCTAAAGGATAGTACCTTGCTTTTTATGGTACACTATACTCTATATGGTTTTGTATTGTAACCCATCTATAATAGGATATAGCAGGAAATTGACGATATGCTAGAATAGCCGTCAAAAAAACGATTAAGATCAATCAACAGGAGGGAATACCGTGAGTGACAGGAAGACCTATTACATTACTACCCCGATTTATTACCCCAGCGATAACTTACATATTGGGCATGCTTATACAACCGTAGCGGCGGATTGTATGGCTCGCTTTAAACGGATGCAGGGGTTCGATGTATTCTATTTAACGGGAACGGATGAGCACGGACAAAAGCTCGAAAGAATTGCAAAAGAGAGAGGCATGGAGCCGATTCAATACATCGATGGAATTGTGTCAAACATCCGCATTTTGTGGGATGCTTTGCTTATTTCCAATACGGATTTTATTCGTACGACCGAGAAAAGGCATGAAGAGGTCGTGCAGAAGATTTTTCAAAAAGTGTATGATCAGGGAGACATCTATAAATCAGAGTATGAAGGCTGGTACTGCACGCCGTGTGAAACTTTTTTCACAGAGCGTCAGTTGGTGGATGGAAAGTGTCCCGATTGCGGTCGTGAGGTAGAGCTCTTAAAAGAAGAAAGTTATTTCTTCAAGATGGGGAAATATGAAGAACGGCTGCTTCAATATATTGAAGCACATCCTCATTTTATTCAGCCTGAATCCAGAAAAAACGAAGTGGTTTCTTTTATTAAGAGTGGTTTGGACGACCTGTGTGTATCAAGAACAACGTTTAAATGGGGTGTTCCTGTCCCATTTGATTCCAAACATGTTGTGTATGTATGGTTTGATGCGCTGATCAACTATATCAGTGCACTTGGATATGGCGATGAAAATGCAGCATACGATAAATACTGGCCGGCGGATGTACACCTGATTGGAAAGGATATTCTGCGCTTTCATGCAATTATCTGGCCGATTATCCTTATGGCCATTGATGCACCGCTGCCGAAACAGGTTTTTGGACATGGATGGATGCTTCTGGAAGGCGGAAAAATGTCCAAATCAAAAGGCAATGTGGTTGACCCCATGGTTTTGGTGGAAAAGTACGGAGTAGATGCCGTGCGATACTACCTGCTGCGAGAATTAAGTTTTGGACAGGATGGCTATTATTCAGAAGAATTAATGGTTACTCGGATTAATTCTGATCTGGCCAACGATCTGGGGAATCTTATTAGTCGTACGGTTGCCATGATGATCAAATATTTTGATGGTGTTATTCCAGAACCAAAAGACAGCCATCCAGTTGACGAAGAGCTTAAGAATGTCGCACAGAAGACGTATCAGGAAGCAACCGAGAAACTCGAGAAACTGGACTTTGCCAATTACCTGTTAGCTACATTACGCATAATTTCGAGGGCTAATAAATATATCGATGAGACAGAACCCTGGCTTCTGGCCAAAGATGAAAATAAAAGGGACCGTCTGGGAACGGTTATGTATAATCTGATGGAATGCATCCGGATCTCATTAATTATGGTTGCGCCAGCGCTTCCTACTCTTATGGATAGGGCGAACCAGCAGGTTGCTCTTTTCGAAGAACCGGACAATGTAAAATGGCAGGATGCTGGTGTCTGGGGACAGGTTGTAGCCGGGAAGAAAGTGAGCAAAGGAGCAGCGCTCTTCCCGAGAATTGATCTTAAAACGTTGGAGGAGAAAGAAATGACAGAGGAAAACAAAGAAGTTAAGGTAAAAGTCGAGGAGAAAAAAGACGAATATATTACCATTGATGAGTTCGCCAAAATGGAACTCCGGGTGGGCGAAGTAATTAGTTGCGAGAAAATGGAAAAGGCCGACAAACTATTGGTTTCCCGCATCAAACTGGGAGAAGAAGAACGGACCATTGTATCAGGCATTGCACCCTGGTATACTCCTGACGAGATGGTGGGAAAAAAGGTCGTTGTGGTTGCTAATCTTAAACCTACTAAATTAAGAGGTGTGCTGTCTGAAGGGATGATCTTGGCAGCATCTACGGAAGACCACAGCAAGGTTCAGGTACTCACCCTGGAAGGCGACCAGATCCAAGCAGGAGATAAGGTGAGATAAGTAATATCATAGCGTGCCTGACACCAAGTTATCAACTTATTCATGATAGCTAATAGCGACAGACTAAATTTTCTGAATAAGTTGATAAGTTGGTGTCAGGCAGTGCGGGGGCGCGGAGTTGCACTCCAGGGAGGGATTACGATGTTATTTGATACCCATGCTCATCTACAGGATGAACTTATTCAGGAAGGGTTAGAACAAATCTTATCCAGGGCAGAACAGGCAGGACTCGAGAGGATTGCCTGTGTTGGATTTGATCTGCCTTCATCACAAAAGGCAGTACAACTGGCCAGAAAATACAAACAAATCGTTGCGCTTGTGGGGATTCATCCGCATGATGCCGAATCTTTGAATGAACAGGCGATGGAGGAATTATATAGACTGGCAAGGGATCCGCAGGTCGTTGCAATCGGGGAAATCGGGTTAGATTATTATCGCGATTTGTCTCCCAAAGAGGCTCAACACCAGGCTTTTGTAGCGCAAATAAAACTGGCCCAGGAAGTGGGAAAACCGATCGCAATTCATGATCGGGATGCTCACCAGGATGTAATGGACATTATCAAAAAAGAAAAAGCAGGTAAAAACAATGGGATTTTTCACTGTTTTTCCGGTAGTTTGCCAATGGCAGTTGAAATGATGAAAGAAGGATTTTACATTTCCTTTGCCGGGCCAGTGACCTTCAAAAATGCCAAAAAGGCACATGAGGTGGCAGCGAAGATACCATTAGATAGAATCCTTATTGAAACGGACTGTCCCTATTTAACTCCTGAACCTTACAGGGGACAGGTGAATGAACCGGCGCATGTTGAGCAGGTAGCGCGCAAGCTGGCAGAACTTAGGAACAAAAGTTATGAAGAAATCAGTTATCTAACCACCCGAAACGCGAACCAAATATATCGACTTTAACCAAGGGCTTGCCCCTGGGTTTTTTTTTAAACTTCGCATCCTTAGCAGTTGCCGGCGTGCCTGACACCAACTTATCAACACCCATGATCGCGAAACACAACCGAGTATGAAAATGAGTTAGAATAGTGCATTAGAGATATCCTTACTGGCAGAGTTAGACAATTTAACAGAGAGGCTCTCCAGAAGAATAGTA
>JAYEHK010000052.1:0-20727 GCA_034659475.1 Bacillota bacterium
GTTCTATTTCCGTACAACAGATGTAACCGGTATCATTGAACTTCCAGAAGGAGTGGAAATGGTTATGCCTGGAGACAATGTAGAAATGGATATCTCACTGATTACGCCAATCGCCGTTGAAGAAGGGTTGCGTTTCGCAATCAGAGAAGGCGGAAGAACCGTTGGCGCTGGTGTTGTTAGTGCCCTGAAATAAGAAGACCGAGTAAAACCTGCCGAAGGGGCAAGGGGCCAGAAGGTCCTTTGCCCCCAAACACGCGGCAGCGTGTAATAAATGAACCCAGTCTAAGGAGGTTTAACGATAGTGAGCCAGCAAAAAGTAAGAATCCGTTTAAAGGCATTCGATCACAAGCTCCTGGATCAGTCTTCCGTGAAAATTGTTGAGACAGCGAAGAAGAACGGGGCTAGTGTATCAGGTCCGATTCCATTGCCGACCGAAAAGAGTATCTATACAATTCTCAGGTCGCCACATGTAAACAAGGATTCAAGAGAACAGTTTGAGATGAGAACCCACAAGAGACTAATTGACATACTGGATCCGAATCCAAAAACAATCGATGCTCTCATGCACCTGGATCTACCTTCAGGTGTAGACATTGAGATTAAATTGTAGGTGAGGAACCGGTGCTGATGGGCCAGTGGGGACAAAGGCCCGGAGGCGGAAAAACCCGGAAAAAGTAGAGGTGAAGTTGGAGTTCCCACTTCTAACCAATCACCGGAGAATTCTCAGCTAGGAGGTAGTTAAAAGGTGGCTAATGTAAAAAAAGCTATCATGGGTGTAAAAGTTGGCATGACTCAGGTATTTGATGAGGATGGCAGAGCAATTCCTGTGACAGTAGTTGAATCAGGTCCTAACATTGTATTGCAGAAGAAGAAAACAGAAACAGACGGATACAATGCCATCCAGGTGGGGTTTGGTAACATCAAGGAAAAAAAGGTAAACAAACCCGAAATGGGACATTTCAAAAAAGCAGGTGTAAAGCCTGTACGCTTTGTTAAGGAATTTCGTATTGAAAATGTAGACGAATATGAATTAGGATCAGAGATTGATGTGGATGTATTCTCTGTTGGTGATGTCGTCGATGTAGTAGGAACGACCAAAGGAAAAGGGTTTGCTGGCACAGTCAAAAGGCATAACTTTGCCAGAGGATCCATGGGCCATGGCTCGAAATACCATCGTCGTCCAGGTTCGTTGGGAGCAATGGGACCAGCTCGTGTTTTTAAGGGCAGGCCAATGCCGGGACAAATGGGTGGAGATAGAGTAACGGTACAGGCTTTAAAAGTCGTAAAGGTCTATCCCGAGAAGAACCTAATCCTTATCAAGGGTGCAATACCAGGACCCAAAAAGGGTCTGGTTGTAATAAAGAATTCAGTTAAGGCTTAGTTGGATGCGAAGGAGGTTAAGAAGATGCCTAAAGTAGCATTGCATGACATGCGTGGAGCCCAGGTCGGCGAGATCGAGCTTAAAGATAGCGTCTTCGGCATAGAGCCTAATGAGGCTGTTATGTATGAATTTGTAAAAATGCAGCTCGCAAATAAACGTCAGGGAACCTCTTCAACCAAAACCAGAGCAGAGGTTAGAGGGGGCGGAAAGAAACCCTGGAGACAAAAGGGAACCGGACGTGCACGGGTAGGAAGTAGCAGAAACCCTGTATGGAAGGGTGGAGGAATTGCCTTTGGTCCAAAGCCAAGAGATTATTCGTATCGCCTGCCGAAAAAAGTTAGAAGATTGGCTATGAGATCAGCATTATCCAGCAAGGTATTGGATCTGAATATTATTGTCGTTGATCAATTTGATTTCGAAGAGCCAAAGACCAAACTGATGGTTGAAGCGTTAAAAGCGCTGAACGCAAGCACCAAAACACTGGTAGTAACAGCAGATGGAGACCAGAATGTGCTCAAATCAGCCCGCAATATTCCTGGCGTAAAGCCGCTAAGAGCAGATTTTATAAACGTGTATGATATCCTGAATCATAAAACCTTGCTCATAACCAGGGATGCCGTTGCCAGGGTAGAGGAGGTATTTGCGTAAGATGAAAGATTACAGAGATATTATTATCAAACCGGTGGTCACGGAAAAATCCATGGATCTGTTGGTTGATAACAAATACACCTTTATTGTTGACAAAAAGGCAAACAAAACCGAAATCAAGAATGCCATTGAAAAAATATTTAACGTCAGGGTTGAAAAGGTTTACACCATAAATGTTAAGGGTAAACCCAAACGTCTGGGGAGATATGAAGGAAGAACACCCAGTCGCAAAAAAGCAATCGTCGCGCTGAAGCCCGGACAGAAGATTAAATTATTTGAAGGCATGTAAATTCACGGTTTCGTGTGCTGTAAGGAGTGAAAAAAGAGATGGGCATAAAGAAATTCAAGCCTACAACACCTAGTAGAAGACATATGACGGTGATGAGTTTTGATGAAATCACCAAAAACGAACCCGAAAAGAGTTTGACCGTAACCCTGAAAAGTAAAGCCGGAAGAAACGCAAATGGGCGTATAACCGTTAGACATCAGGGTGGAGGACATAAACGCTTATATCGTATCGTTGATTTCAAAAGAATCAAAGATAATGTTCCTGCAAAAGTAGCTTCTATCGAGTATGATCCAAACCGTTCTGCGAACATTGCCTTGTTGCATTATGCAGATGGTGCCAAAGCTTATATCATCGCTCCCCAGAATCTGAAAGTGGGAGATGTGGTTGAATCTGGAGCCAAAGCTGATATTAAAACAGGAAACACATTGGCATTAAAAAACATTCCAGTAGGTTCCTTAATCCATAATATAGAGCTTAGGCCTGGAAAAGGCGGACAAATGGTACGTGCAGCAGGCGCAGTTGCTCAGTTGATGGCAAAAGAAGGCAACTATGCACATATAAGACTTCCGTCGGGAGAGGTACGTTTGGTTCATCTCACGTGCAGAGCTACGCTGGGTCAGGTTGGAAACATTGATTATGAAAATCAGACCTATGGTAAAGCTGGGAAATCTCGCTGGATGGGTATTCGCCCCACAGTCAGAGGTTCAGTAATGAATCCGAACGATCATCCCCATGGTGGTGGAGAAGGGCGTGCTCCTATCGGTAGAAAATATCCTGTATCCCCCTGGGGCAAAATTGCTATCGGTGGAAAAACCCGTAAGAAAAAACCGTCAGATAGCATGATCGTCAGGAAACGCAAGTAAAGGAGGTCTTTAAATGGCTAGGTCGTTAAAAAAAGGACCTTATGTTGAAGAGAAGCTATTAAATAGAGTGGAAACGTTGAATGAATCAGGTCAGAAGAAGGTCGTCAAAACCTGGTCCAGACGTTCCACTATAATGCCACAGTTTGTTGGTCACACACTGGCCGTGCATGATGGACGCAAGCATATCCCTGTTTACATCACCGAGGATATGGTGGGGTTAAAACTGGGTGAATTTGCTCCCACCAGAACCTACAGAGGCCATGCTGGGAAGAATGAAAAGTCCAGCCGACCAAGGTAGAAGGGAGGAAGAATAATATGGAAGCAAGAGCTAAAGCTCGTCATATTCGCGTATCTCCTTTTAAAGCCCGTCAGGTTGCTGATCTGATCAGAGGAAAAGAAACCAATGAGGCCGTGGGGATCCTTAGATACACCAACCGCAAATCGTCGCCCCTGATTGGCAAAGTATTGAACGCAGCCATCGCCAACGCAGAGCACAATTATGACATGGATTCTGATAATCTGTATGTATCAGAAATTATGATCGATGAAGGACCAGTTCTGAAAAGGATGAAACCCAGAGCCTATGGAAGAGCTGATGTTATGCGGCATAGAACCAGTCATATTACGGTGGTGTTACGCGAAAGGGAGGTTAAATAGTGGGTCAGAAGGTACATCCTAAAGGCTTTAGAATCGGCATTATCAGAACCTGGGATTCCAACTGGTATGCAGATAGAGATTACAGTGATTTACTTCACGAAGACTATAAGATCAGGAAACTTGTGAAGGATCGCTTTTATACAGCAGGCATTTCCCGCGTTGAAATACAGAGAACTGGAAACCGTGTTCGGGTAACCATTCATACTGCCAAACCGGGAATTGTTATTGGCCGTGGCGGCGGAGAAGTAGAAAGATTGAAAAAGGATCTCGCAGCACTTACGGGCAAGAATATGAATATTAACATTCAGGAAATCAAGAAACCAGAATTGGATGCCCAGATCGTAGCTGAAAACGTTGCGCAGCAGTTGGAAAAGAGAGTGTCCTTCCGTAGAGCCATGAAGCAGTCCGTTCAGAGAACCATGCGTGCTGGCGCAATTGGCATGAAGATGGCCGTTGCTGGTCGTCTGGGTGGTGCGGAAATTGCTAGATCGGAATGGTATTCCGAGGGTAAGGTTCCACTGCACACGTTAAGGGCCGACATTGATTACGGATTTGCTGAAGCAAACACAACGTATGGCAAAATTGGCATCAAGGTCTGGATCAACCGCGGAGAAGTGATTCCTGAGGCAAAGAAAAGACCGCAACAGAAAGTAGTGGAGGAGGCAGAGAAATAATGCTTACCCCAAAGCGATTAAAATACAGAAAACAGCATCGCCCCAGCCTGAAAGGCAAAGCGAACAAAGGGAACACAGTCACGTACGGCGAGTATGGTCTGCAATCATTAGAAGCCGCCTGGATTACCAACCGGCAGATTGAAGCAGCCCGTATTGCGATCAACAGACATGTTAAAAGAGGTGGAAAACTGTGGATCAAAATTTTTCCGGATCGTCCGATCACAGCAAAACCAGCTGAGACCCGCATGGGAAAAGGCAAAGGAACACCGGAAAAATGGATAGCCGTTGTAAAACCTGGCAGGGTAATGTTCGAACTCTCCGGAGTTGAGGAAGAAGTCGCCAGGGAAGCCATGAGACTGGCTGCACACAAACTGCCTGTGAAGTGTAAGTTTGTAAAAAGAGAAGAAATGGGTGGTGAGGTTAGTGAAAGCTAAGAAGATAAGGGAACTAACCGACGAGGAACTGGTAAAAAAGGTTTCTGATTATAAAGAAGAACTATTTAATCTAAGATTTCAAATGGCGACCGGGCAAC
This sequence comes from Bacillota bacterium, assembly GCA_034659475.1. GTDB lineage: Bacteria > Bacillota > Syntrophomonadia > Syntrophomonadales > Syntrophomonadaceae > JAYEHK01. The sequence goes on from JAYEHK010000052.1 coordinate 5,045, forward strand.
TGGACAATCCTATGAGGATTAGGGATGTTCGTAAGAACATTGCCAGAGTTAAAACCGTGATTCGGCAGCGTGAAATTTTAGCAGAAAGTAACCAATAGTAAGGAGGTCTAAGGGTGTCTGAAACGCAAGGCAACAGAAAAACTAGGATAGGCACAGTAACCAGTGATAAAATGGATAAGACCATTACTGTTTCGGTGGAAACTGTGAAACAGCATCCTCTCTATAAAAAGACCGTTAAGACCAGTAAGAAATACAAAACGCATGACGAGAATAACGAGGCGAAAACCGGCGATGAGGTCAGAATCATTGAGACCCGCCCCTTATCCAAAGATAAGAGATGGAGACTCGTAGAAGTTGTTCGGAAAGCCAAAACGCTAGGGTAGTTCTGCTAGTTTGAAGGGAGGTTTACGCCGTGATTCAGCAGGAAACAGTACTGCAGGTTGGAGACAACACGGGCGCTAAAAAGGTACTTTGTATCAAAGTGCTCGGCGGCTCAACCAGAAAATACGCCACCGTTGGAGATACAATCGTAGTAACGGTTAAAGAAGCATCTCCGGGTGGGGTTGTAAAAAAAGGTGAAGTAGTGAAGGCTGTAGTGGTTCGGACGAAGAAGGAAATCCGTAGACCGGATGGTTCCTATATTGCTTTTTCAGAAAACGCTGCAGTAATCATAGACGACAATGGAAATCCAAAGGGGACTCGTATATTTGGTCCCGTGGCGAGAGAACTAAGGGATAGGAACTTCATGAAAATAGTATCCCTAGCACCAGAAGTTCTGTAGTCAGTGGAGGTGGAAAGAATGGATATCAAAAAAGGCGATATGGTTATGGTTCTGGCTGGAAAAGATGCCGGTAAAAAGGGAAAAGTATTAAGAGCTTTACCCAAAGACAGTCGGGTTGTAGTCGAAGGAATCAACCGTGCGAAGAAGCACCAGAGGCCCAGCAGAGCGATTCCGCAGGGCGGTATTCTGCAGATTGAAACACCCATTGATGTATCAAATGTCATGCTGCTTTGCAGTAAATGTAATAAACCTAGCCGCATTGGTAAAAAGGTACTCGAAAATGGTGAAAAAGTTCGGGTATGTAAGAAATGCGGAGAGGTATTAGATTAATAACTCCGAGAAGGGAGGCTAGCTGATTAATGTCAACGTTGTATGAACAATATAAACAGGAAATGATTCCAAAATTGATGGAAAAGTTTCAATATAAAAATGTAATGCAGGTTCCCAAACTGGAAAAAGTAATCCTGAATATCGGTGTTGGGGAAGCGGTACAAAATCCCAAGGCACTAGATGGAGCAGTTGGCGATCTAACAGCCATTTCGGGACAAAAACCAATCATTACAAAAGCGAAAAACTCCATCGCAGGTTTTAAATTGCGAGAAGGGGTACCCATTGGATGTAAGGTTACGCTCCGTGGGGAGAGAATGTACGAATTCCTATACAGGTTAATCAATGTTGTACTTCCCCGTGTTCGTGACTTTAGAGGTGTATCTTCGCAGGCATTTGACGGGCGTGGCAATTATTCACTGGGCATTAAGGAACAAACCATTTTTCCGGAAATTGAATTCGATAAAATCGATAAAATCAGGGGACTTGAAGTGGTTATTGTTACAAGTGCGAATACAGATGAAGAAGCGCGTGAGTTATTAAGAAGCATGGGAATGCCTTTTAGGTAAAAAGGGGGTTTAAGAATGGCCAAGAAGTCAATGATTGCAAAGCAAAAACGCCCACAGAAATATCAAGTTCGGGAATACAATCGCTGCAAGATTTGCGGAAGACCGAGAGCTTACATGAACAAATTTGGTATGTGCAGGGTATGCTTTAGAGAGTTAGCTCATAAAGGAGAAATTCCTGGTGTAACCAAGTCAAGCTGGTAGGTTTTCGAATAAAGGAGGTACAGAATATGGTCATGACTGATCCCGTAGCCGATTTTTTGACCAGAATCAGAAACGGCAATATGGTCATGCATGAAACCGTTGAAATACCCAGTTCAAAAATGAAAATGGGAATAGCGGAGATCATGAAAAGTGAAGGGTATATCAAAGAGTTTGAATATATAGAGGATGGAAAACAAGGGGTTATCAGGGTATATCTCAAATACGGTCCGAACAAAGAAAAAGTCATTACCGGAATTAAGCGGATCAGCAAACCGGGCCTTAGAGTATACGTGCAAAAAGACGAAATCCCTCGAGTTCTTGGAGGCCTTGGTACAGCCGTTGTCTCTACCTCTAAAGGACTAATGACTGACAAGCAAGCCCGCAAAACAGGACTTGGCGGGGAAGTCGTATGTTATATTTGGTAGCTGAAGGAGGCGTGAAGAAGTGTCCAGAATCGGTAGAAAACCTATCAGTCTACCCCAGGGCGTAGAGATAGACATAAATGGCAACATGGTTACAGTAAAAGGTCCAAAAGGAACACTGGCACAAGAGATTCCTTCAGAAATTTCTCTGACACAGGACGGTGACCAGTTGTTGGCAACAAGACCCAATGACCTTAAAAAGAATCGTGCATTGCATGGTCTGACCAGAGCGCTGGTTGCAAATATGGTAGAAGGCGTAACCAATGGTTTTGAAAAGAAACTGGAAATGGTAGGCGTTGGATATCGTGGACAAATGCAAGGAACGAAGCTGGTTCTTAATGTTGGGTTTTCTCATCCAGTGGAGATTGAAGCTCCCGAAGGACTTGTATTTGAAGTCCCAGCCCCAACAAAGATTTCAATAAAGGGAATCGACAAACAGCTTGTTGGGAATACAGCTGCGCATATTAGAGATATTCGGAAACCCGAACCCTATAAAGGCAAGGGCATTCGATATGAAGGCGAATACGTCAGACGCAAAGCTGGTAAAGCTGGTGCCAAATAACTAGGAAGGGAGTGACTACCATGCTCAAAAAGAAAAGCAGAAAAGAGCACACTACAGGAAGGCATAAAAGAGTCCGCCGTAAAGTGTCGGGGACAGTTGAAATGCCCAGGCTTTGTATTTATAAGAGCTTGAATCAGATTTATGCCCAGATTATCGATGATAAAAACGGAGTCACCCTGGTGGCGACTTCTACACTCGATAAAGGCCTCAGTGAGGTTAAAGGAAAAACGAACATCGAAGCAGCGAAAGCCGTTGGCGGCAGTATTGCAGCCAGGGCGAAGGAAAAAGGCATCACCACGGTGGTATTTGATAGAAATGGGTACAAGTATCATGGGACCGTTTCAGCATTGGCTGATGCGGCCAGAGAAAACGGACTTGTCTTTTAATCGCTGATTCTGAAGGTTAGGAGGGAAAAGATGTTTGAAAAGGATCAGGCTGCCCCTGAGTTTATTGAAAAAGTCGTAAACATAAAGAGGGTTGCTAAAGTTGTAAAAGGTGGACGGAGATTCAGTTTCAGCGCGCTGGTTGTTGTTGGGGATGGCGCAGGCAGAGTAGGTACCGGAAAAGGAAAAGCGACCGAAGTACCGGAAGCGATTCGAAAAGCCATGGAAAATGCTAAGAAAAACATGGTGGATATTCCGCTGATTGAAGAAAGAACCATACCTCATCAAATCCTGGGCCGTTTTGGCGCAGGTCGGGTTGTGTTAAAACCGGCTTCTGCTGGTACCGGCGTAATAGCTGGCGGACCTGCCAGAGCTGTGCTGGAAGCAGCAGGTGTGAAAGATATTCTCACCAAGTCTCTGGGATCTTCGAATGCAAATAACATGGTTCATGCTACAATGGAGGGCCTGAAAAACCTGAAAAAAGCAGAAGAGGTCGCCCGGTTGCGTGGCAAAAATATTGATGAGATCATGAACTAGGGAGGGAAACCACTTGGCTAAGCAGTTAAAAATTACCTGGACTAAAAGCTTTATTGGTTATCCCGAGACGCAAAGGAAGACCATTAAGAGCTTGGGATTATTGAAATTACATCACAGTGTGATCAAAGAAGATTCGGCACAGATACGCGGGCAGGTTGGCAAGGTTCATCACCTGGTTACTGTGGAAGAGTTAGATTAATGATTAGGGAGGTTTTACAGTGAAGTTAGAAGAACTAAAATCTCCAGCCGGGGCAACAACACGCGTTAAGAGAGTGGGAAGAGGACCAGGGTCAGGAATGGGCAAAACGTCTACCCGTGGTCAAAAGGGACAGAAATCCCGTTCTGGCGGAGGTGTTCGTCCTGGTTTTGAAGGAGGACAGATGCCTTTACAGAGGCGTGTGCCGAAACGAGGTTTTACGAATATTTTCAAAAAGGAATATGCCATTGTCAATGTCAGAGATCTCAATATGTTTGAAGACGGAACAGTGGTTACTGTTGATCTGTTGAAAGAAAATGGCCTGGTGAACAAGGTTGTGGACGGCGTTAAAATTCTTGGAGATGGAGATCTTGAGAAAACAATCACCGTTCAGGCGCACAAGGTCAGCAAGGCAGCAGAGGAAAAGATAACAGCCAGGGGCGGAAAAATTGAGGTGATCTAATGATAAATTCATTTCAGCAGGCTTTCAAGATTGGAGATCTAAGGAAAAAGCTCCTATTCACACTGTTCATGCTGTTGGTTTTTAGAATTGGAGCCCATATCCCTATACCAGGAATCAATGCTGAAGCCCTCCAGGATCTGCTGAAAGGTCAGTTGTTTGGCTTTTTTGATATTATTTCCGGAGGCGCTTTTAAGCGATTTAGTATTTTTGCGATGAGCATTACCCCGTACATCAACGCATCCATTATCATGCAGCTGCTAACAGTGGTTGTGCCACGTTTGGAAGAGTTGAATAAAGAAGGGGAAGAAGGAAGAAAGATTATTGCCCAGTACACCCGTTATGGAACTGTCGTCCTGGCATTCATTCAGGCGATTGGTATGTCTGCTGCGTTGAGTCGTACCGGAGCAATATTAAATCCAGGTTTGGGGACTTACCTTTTCATTGCGATATCCTTAACAGCCGGTACAGTTATGCTGATGTGGATTGGAGAAATGATCACTGAGTACGGCATTGGAAATGGAATATCCTTGATTATCTTTGCCGGCATTGTTGCAAGAGTACCGAGCCAGATTGCAGGCGTGGGCCAGGAACTGTCCGGAGGCATCGTAGGTGCACTCAATGTCATCTTCCTGATCATAATTGTATTACTGGTTATCGCATCCGTTGTTGCTATGAACGAAGGTCAGAGAAGATTACCCATACAATATGCCAAAAGAGTTGTAGGAAGAAAGCTTTATGGTGGACAGAGCACATTTTTGCCGCTTAAGGTGAATGCTGCAGGCGTTATTCCCATCATCTTTGCAATGTCATTGATGATGTTCCCTGCAACCATTGGATCCTGGATGGATCAAAATGGAGGGTTCAACCAGTTCATCAATACCTATTTCCACTTTGGAAGTGTATTGTATAATCTTTTGTATGCCATACTGATTGTATTCTTTACCTATTTCTATGTAGCAATCATCTTCAATCCGATGGATGTGGCAGACAATATCAAAAAGAATGGTGGGTTTGTTCCTGGAATTCGTCCAGGCAGACCAACAGCCGAGTACATTGATCGAGTGCTCTCACGTCTCACGATGGCCGGCGGTGTTTTCTTGGCCCTGATAGCTGTTTTACCAAATTTCGTGATTGCTCTCACAGGGGTACAGAGCCTCTGGTTTGGAGGAACCGCGCTTCTGATTGTTGTTGGAGTTGCGCTGGATACGATGAAACAGATTGAGTCTCATCTATTGCTCCGTAGCTATGAAGGTTTTGTAAAATAGGAGATGAGTAGTAATGAACATTATCCTTATGGGCCCTCCGGGCGCAGGCAAAGGAACGCAGGCAGAATTTATCAAAGCGGCTTTTCCCATTCCGCATATCTCCACTGGTGATATGTTTAGAGCAGCTGTTTCCAATGGTACAGCCATGGGATTGGAAGCCAAGAAATACATGGATGCTGGAAAGCTGGTTCCTGATGAAGTAACTATCGGTGTAGTTGAAGAAAGACTGGTACTGGATGATTGTCAAAAGGGATTTTTGCTTGATGGTTTTCCACGTACGATCCCCCAGGCAGAGGCACTTGATAAAGTGTTATCTAAACTTGGGAAAAAGGTTGAAGTAGCCTTAAACATTGATGTGCCAGATGATATTCTTCTGGCAAGAATGTCAGGTCGTGTAAGCTGTGTAGAGTGTAAAGCCGTATATAACACGAAGTTTAATCCTCCTGCAAAAGAAGGAATTTGTGACAAATGTGGCGGTGAACTGATTCAGCGCAGCGATGACAGAGAAGAAACGGTCAAAAACCGTTTAAATGTTTATAATGAACAGACCCAGCCCTTAATTGATTACTATGAAAAACAGGGGGCACTCAATTCAGTAGATGGCAACAGAGATACCATGGCTGTTTTTGAGGACGTCAAGAAAGTGCTGGAGAACCTGTAATGATTCTCATCAAGAATGCTGATGAAATCGAGAAGATGAGAAAGGCGGGAAAGGTTGTTGCCCAGGTGCTTAGCATGCTTGAAAAGGCAGCAGTTCCTGGTGTGACAACGGCACAACTTAATGGTATAGCCGAAGAGGAAACCAAAAAAAGAGGTGCCATTCCCGTGTTTAAGAATTATCCCCATCCCCATCGGGGCAAACCTTTTCCAGGTGTGATCTGTGCATCAGTCAATGAAGAAGTAGTGCATGGGATCCCTGGAGATAGAGTCCTGCAGGATGGAGATATCATCAGTATTGATTTTGGTGTACTTCTGGATGGTTACGCAGGTGATTCGGCTCTGACAGTAGGTATAGGTCAGGTAAATCCCCAGGCAATGAAACTTATTCAGGTTACAGAACAGTCATTGATGAAAGGGATAGAAAAGGCACAGATGGGAAAAAAACTAGGCGATGTTTCTCATGCTATTCAGAAGTTCGTTGAGGACCAGGGTTTTTCCGTTGTCAGGGATTATGTGGGGCACGGGATCGGCAGACAGATGCATGAAGATCCGCCCGTCCCCAACTACGGAAAACCAAATTGGGGTTCCGTACTCAAACCAGGAATGGCGATTGCCATAGAACCTATGGTTAACATGGGAACCCATTGTGTATATACACTGGCTGATCAATGGACCGTTCGGACGCGAGATGGGTTACCATCAGCGCATTTTGAACACAGCATAGCGATCACAGACCACGGGCCAGAGATCTTGACCTTGAGATGATGGGGGTGACTGATTGATACCAGACGAAATGCTCGGTAGAGTAATGATGTCGAAGAAAGGCCGAGACCAGGGAAAAACGTTTGTTATTGTGAAAGTAATAAATGAACAATATGTGATTGTTGCCGATGGGGAGCTGCGAAAGATCGAACATCCTAAAATGAAAAATGTACGACACTTACAGTTCACTCATTTAGTAGCAGAAGATGTTTTGGAAAGTCTCCAGAATGGAGAGGTACCAGCAAATCACATTATACGTAAAAACCTGAAAAGAATGGTTGCGCATACAGAATCAACGGGGAAGGAGGTCTGGTAAATGGCTAAAGATGACGTAATAGAGGTGGAGGGTACAGTGCTTGAACCGTTGCCTAACGCCATGTTTAAGGTCGAACTGGAAAATGGCCATAAGGTCCTTGCCCATATATCCGGTAAAATGAGAATGAACTTTATCAGAATATTGCCTGGTGACCGAGTTATGGTGGAATTATCACCATATGATCTTAACCGGGGAAGAATTACGTACCGTTTCAAATAGGGTACTTACTGCCATAAGGAGGGTAATAACGTGAAAGTTAAACCATCTGTAAAACCCATGTGCGAAAAATGCAAAGTCATCAGACGCAAGGGGAAAGTAATGGTTATCTGTGAAAATCCCAAACACAAACAGGTTCAAGGTTAAACTAGGAGGTGACGAAGCTTGGCAAGAATAGCAGGTGTTGATCTACCCCGTGATAAGAGAGTGGAAATCTCCCTAACCTATATTTATGGGATTGGGAAATCGTCGTCTCAGAAGATTTTGGCAGCAGCAGGTATAAATCCTGATACTCGAGTGAAAGATTTAACCGAGGAAGAAGTTGCCAAACTCAGGGCGATCATTGACAAAAACTATGCGGTCGAAGGAGATCTGCGTAGAGACGTAAATATGGACATCAAACGACTGATGGATATTGGTTGTTACAGAGGAATACGGCACCGTCGTGGACTGCCGGTCAGAGGACAAAAAACGAAAACGAATGCACGCACACGCAAAGGACCGAAGCGTACCGCTGGCGGCAAGAAGAAATAGCCGAAAAGGGGGATAATTGAGTGGCACGAAAGACAACCACAAGGGTTAAAAGACGTGAAAAAAAGAACATCGCTGAAGGTGTAGCTCATATCAAATCGACCTTTAACAATACCATCATTTCTATTACAGACAAACATGGCAACGCCATTTCCTGGGCGTCAGCCGGTACTGTGGGTTTCAAAGGATCCAGAAAAAGCACTCCCTTTGCAGCCCAGCAGGCAGCGGAAAATGCTGCCAGATCTGCGATGGAACATGGAATGAAAGAGGTTGAATGTTATGTTAAGGGCCCAGGCGCCGGACGTGAAGCAGCTATCCGGTCACTACAGGCAGCGGGATTGGAAGTTAGCGTAATTAAAGACGTAACCCCCATTCCACATAACGGATGCAGACCACCGAAAAGAAGAAGAGTTTAAGGAGGTAGTGGTTTAAGTGGGAAGATATACTGAATCAGTTTGCCGCCAGTGCCGCCGTGAAGGAGAAAAGCTCTTTCTTAAGGGAGACAGGTGTTACTCTGAAAAATGTGCAATGGAGAGAAAGCCTTATGTACCCGGTCAGCACGGTCAAAAGCGCCGGCAAAAACAGAGTGAATATGGACTGCAGTTAAGAGAAAAACAAAAAACCCGTCGGATTTATGGCGTGTTGGAAAAGCAGTTCCGTAACTATTTTGCTAAAGCAGACAGACAACAGGGCATTACAGGTGAAAACCTGCTGATCCTTTTAGAGAGACGCCTGGATAATGTTGTTTTCAGATTGGGACTGGCATCATCCCGTAAGGAAGCGCGCCAGTTGGTTTGCCATGATCATTTTACACTCAGCGGTAAGAAAGCTAATATACCTTCAATGCTGGTTAAACCTGAAGATGTAATCCGGGTAAAAGAAGGCAGTGCCAATTCTCCGAAATTCCAGGAGATTAAACAGGCAGGTGCCTACAAAACAGCGCCAGAGTGGCTAGAGGTAGACGTTGAGAACCTGACAGGAAGAGTAGTGGCCAATCCAACCAGAGAACAAATTGATACAGCGGTTAACGAACAATTAATCGTAGAACTCTACTCTAGATAAATGGTCTGTTTGACATAAACCTCTATGAAAGAAGGAGGGGATACAGGAATGCTAGAGATGGAAAAACCGCGGATAGAATGTGTGGAAAAGGACCTGGATAAAAACTACGGAAAGTTCGTTATTGAACCCCTGGAAAGAGGGTATGGAACAACGCTGGGCAATTCGCTCCGCAGAGTACTATTGTCGTCTTTACCGGGTGCAGCTATTACTTCGATCAAAATGGATGGAGTTCTGCATGAATTTTCTACCATACCTGGTGTGCTTGAAGACACCACCGAGATGATTTTGAATCTCAAACAAATCGTATTAACCTACGATGGTAATGAGCGCAAAATCATTCGTTTGGAAAAGCAAGGACCAGGAGAAGTTGTGGCCGGCGACATCGAACAGGATGCAGAAGTGCAGGTGCTGAATCCTGACCTACATATTGCTACCCTGGATGTGGACGGTAAGTTAGAGATAGAGATGACCGTCGAACGGGGCAGAGGATATGTAAGTGCTGACCAACAGCCCTACAAGAACGAGGATATTGTCGGTTTGCTTCCCATCGATTCTATTTATACACCGGTGGTTCGTGTGAATTATTCGGTGGAAAGTGCACGTGTTGGAAAACGGACTGACTTTGACAAACTCGTCCTTGAAGTATGGACCAATGGAAGCATTCATCCGGAGGAAGCCATCAGCCTGTCCGCAAAAATCCTGATTGAATACCTCGAGCTATTTAAAGAAATAGACGACACCTATGCAGAGGTAGAAATTTTGGTAGAGAAAGAAGAAGAGAAAAAGGACAAGGTTCTTGAGATGTCCATTGAAGAACTGGAACTCTCTGTCCGGGCTTCCAATGGTCTTAAGCGAGCCAATATTAATTCAGTAGGTGATCTGATTGAAAAAACGCGTGAAGAAATGAGCAAAATCAGAAACCTCGGTCAAAAATCGCTTGAGGAAATTGAACGAAAACTAAAAGAACTTGAATTAAGCTTCAAGAAAGCAGAGGAATAGAAAGGAGGGTCTCCATTGAGTTATCGCAGGTTTGGCCTGCTGGCCGATCACAGACGATCCATGCTCCGGAACTCAGTGACCTCTTTATTGTTACATGGTAAGATAACCACCACTGAAACCAGAGCAAAAGACATAAAGAAAGTCGCTGAAAAAATGATAACATTAGGCAAAAGAGGCGACCTCCATGCCAAGCGGCAGGTTGATTCCTATTTAATGGATGAAGATGCTGTTTTCAAAGTGTTTGGTGAACTGGCAGAACGCTTCCAGGATCGTCCAGGCGGATATACACGGATCATTAAAACTGGATTCCGTAAGGGCGATGGAGCGCCAATGGCTATTCTTGAATTTGTGGACTAAGAGATGATCAGATTACAGGATATTAGTTATATCTTTTCCAATGGATATTCAGCAATTAATCAGTTAAACATGGATATAGAAACAAACGAGTTTATCGCTGTAATGGGCCGGAACGGGTCAGGAAAATCAACCCTTGCAAGGCTCATTAGCGGTCTTCTCTTACCAACTTCGGGCAGCATTGAAGTAGATGGATATACAATAGACAAGCTACAGAACATGCAAATGATACGCCGCAGGGTAGGGTTACTCTTACCCTCCCCTGATAATCAATTGATTGCAGGAACGGTGGAACAGGATATTGCTTTTGGTCCTGAAAATCTTTGTTTACCATCCCAGGAAATTCATAAAAGAGTTGATGCCGCTCTTGCAATGGTATCTATGGAGGACTATCGTTTAGATCCTCCTAATCTTTTATCTGGGGGCCAGAAGCAGCTTGTCTGTATTGCAGGATTACTTGCCATGCAACCACAGTATATGGTCTTAGATGAGCTGACATCCATGCTTGACCCGCTCATGAAAAAAAAGATCATAAAAACGATTAAAGAGCTCCATCAGAGCACCGGAATTAGCTTTATTTTGATTACCCATGATCTCGAAGAAGCCATCGAAGCCGATCGAATTGTTCTTCTCGAGGGCGGGAGCATTAAAGTATCAGCATCACCCAAAGATTTGGTAACAGATATAAATCTACTGGAAAGCCAGGGGATTCAACCTTTGGATATCAGTATCATGACAAAAATATTAAACCATAGCCCGGGGATGAACCTGTCCCCTGGTCTCAAATATCCAAAAGAGCTGGTGGATGAAGTATGTCACTTACGGCTGAACAAATAAGCTTTGCCTATGCAAAGCAAGAATTCATTATCAAAAACCTTACATTTTCCCTTGAGAGAGGCGAAATTGTTGGACTGCTAGGGTATTCGGGTTCAGGAAAGTCTACGCTATTGCAGCTGCTAAAGGGGTTGTTGCAGCCTGTGAAAGGGTTCATTCTTATTGATGGGCAAGCAGGCAGAGGTAAAGAGAAGATCAAACGAGACGTTGGTCTGCTCATCCAGATGCCCGAACGGCAGCTCTTTGAAACAACCGTCTATGAAGACGTCGCTTTTGGACCTCAAAACATGGGAATCCCTAAACAGGAATGTCAGGAAAGAGTACGTGCGTCTCTAGATGAAGTGGGTCTCCGTTATGATTCGTACAAAGACCGTTCACCGCACCAACTCAGCAGCGGGGAAAAAAGAAGGGCTGCACTGGCTGGAATCCTGGCCATGAGACCTTCGTATCTTCTGCTTGATGAACCGACGGCAGGTCTGGATTATGAAGGTCGACAACGAATCATGCAAATCGTTGCCCGATTAAAAGATCAGAACATTGGCATACTGATCGTTTCGCATCATCTGAACGAACTCATCACGATGGCAGATCGTTTACTGGTATTAGAAAAAGGAAAAGTTGTTTTGCAAGGCAAACCCATTGAGATCATAGAAGATCTGGAAAGTTACTTTTTTGCGGGGCATGGATTGCGCCCTGCCAGAGAGGTATTGCTAGGTCTCGCAAAACACGATCTTTCATTCGATAGCACCAGTTATACCCCCGAAGAAATTGCGGAACAGATACGAAACAGATGGGAAGAAAAAGGATGATTCGTAATAAAATGAGCAATACATTTTCCCACTCGGCAGAAGCATCAATCCTGCAACCCGAAACGAAACTGATTGGGAACCTGTTCTTTCTGCTGGCTGTTCTTCTGGCCCCTGATTTCACATATTTATTGTGTATATTGGTTGTACAGGTGGTCCTGGCAATCGTTATTAAGACGCCGCCTCGGACCTGCTTGACAGGTATGAAATCATTTTTATGGATCATCATTCTGACCGCAGGTTTTCAGCTATTGATGACGCCGGGTGAGATCTTGTGGCAATGGAAGGTTATTACCATAAGCAGAGAAGGTCTATGGCATGCAGGGTTTATAGGTATGCAGCTGCTGCAGATCATCTTTAGTATTCAGATCCTTTTATTAAATAGTAAACCCGTGGAACTAGCGGCAGGGTTCGGACGTATTCTTCAACCCCTTCAGCGAGTACGAATACCTACCGGAGAACTGGTTATGGTCATGACCATAAGCCTGAGTTTCATTCCCATCATGATGCAGGAAGCCAGAGACATTAGACAGGCGCAAAAAGCCCGCGGGGCACTGTTTAACACCGGGTCACTCCAGAAAAGATTACGTGCCCAGCTGGCATTGTTAGTGCCCCTGTTCAGCGCTGCCTTTCGTCGTGCAGATGATCTCGCCACAGCCATGGAAGGACGAGGTTACATCCCCGGACAGCCAAGAACCAGCATGTATGAGACCAGGTTGCAGAAAGCAGATTATATGCTGCTGACAATCAGCATTTGCTTGTTCCTTAGTATGTGGATAGTGTAAGGGGTTAGGGGTGAGGGGTAAGGGGCAAGGGGTCTTACGTTAAACGTAAGACCATGAAGGAAGGTATCCGCAGGGTATCCTCCTAACGCCTCACCCCTGACCCCTAACGAGACAGGGGGACGTTTCGAGACCACTGAAAAAGTCGGTCTGGGTGCAGGGGTATGCATAAATATACTTGCGCCCAGTCTACGCATGGACAACATCAACTGCTTGTCGATTGGCTCCAGGGGGACCGGGCAAATTCACGTCCATGTTCAGATGCCCTCTCGCGACGTCCGTGTCGCTCGCCCCCTTCCGCCAATTGCCTTCGCAGGATGTTGTTACCATGCTCCGACAAACGGTCGCCAGTATATTTATGCATACCCCAATGAAATATAGCTACTTTTTCAGTAGTCTCGGACGTTTCATTTTGTCTTATTCATAAAAAACAATATGCTTAATGCTTTAGCTATATTTATCGGCGGTTGTGTATTACGGACATGGTGGGTTGTACTCTGAAAAGAGTGCAGGCACGGGGATGGTTTTCTTGCTTTGTTTTACTACGGATCGATTAAAGGGAGCCAGGGTCCGAACTTATTTAACTCGCGGTGTTTTTGGGGGATATGTGTTATTTTTGATGGAGTTGAATAAATTAGGAACCTGGCACCTTTCTGGGTTACGGAGGTGGTTGGGATGAGTAGGATTAAGATGATTATTGAGTATGATGGGACACGTTATCATGGGTTTCAGCGGCAGAAGAATGCACATACGATACAGGCCGAGATTGAAGAGCAGATCAGGTGCATCACAGGGGAAGAATTGACCGTCAGTGGTGCAGGCCGCACCGATGCAGGGGTACATGCAAGGGGACAGGTTATTGCGTTTACTACTTCCTCACCCATTCCTGATTATCGATGGATGTATGCGTTAAACAGCTATTTACCGAAAGATATCCATGTGTTGGAAAGCAGTGCAGTGGAAGCAGGATTTCATCCTGCCTTTGACGCCACGTGGAAACAGTATAATTATCGCATTTATCGGGTGCGTGAGGGGGCGCTTTTTTATCGTAATCATACACTGTTGAATACAGAAGACCTGGATTTAGAGGCAATGAAGCGAGCCTGTAACCACCTCATTGGTTACCATGACTTTCGTTCCTTTTGCTCCAGTGGTGCTACATCGAAAACGTTTGATCGAACGGTATATGACTGTTCCTTGCACGAAGAAGGACATGAAATATTATTAAAGATAGAGGCCAACGGATTTTTGTATAACATGGTTCGAATCATAATGGGCACACTATTAGAAGTGGGTAGAGGCAGAATAAAAAGCGAAAATCTGCCAGACATTATTTCAGCCTGCCAAAGATCCCTTGCAGGCCCCACAGCACCCCCACAGGGACTCAATTTGATGAAAGTGCAGTATTAATCATGTATTTGACTTGACAAAGTATTAAGTTTTTATATAAAATATTATGGTACTCTCTAAATCCATGTTTGGCTTCCGCCCCGTTGACAAGCAGTGTGATTTAGAGTTAGATCGAAACACAATTGAAACAACTGCTAATGCACTGGAGGGAAAATCGTGAAAACGTATATGGCGAAACCGGCGGAAGTAGACCGCAAATGGTACGTGATAGATGCAACTGATCAGACGCTGGGAAGACTAGCCTCCGAAGTTGCTGCAATCCTTAGAGGAAAACACAAACCCACCTATACACCTCATGTAGATACGGGAGACTTCATAATTGTTATCAACGCCGAGAAGATTAAGTTAACGGGTAACAAATTGATGGATAAAAAGTATCGGTATCATACAGGATATATCGGTGGTCTGAAGGAAATGGACTACAACACGCTGTTACAGAAGAAACCTGAAAAAGCTATTGAGGTTGCTGTAAAGGGTATGTTGCCCCATAATCGCTTGGGAAAAGTGATGTTTAATAAGTTAAAGGTATATCGCGGAAGCGAACATCCACATCAAGCGCAGAAACCCGAAATCCGTGAACTGAGAGGTTAAGGAGGATCGATATGGCTACGAAGGTACAATACTGGGGAACCGGAAGAAGGAAAAAAGCCATTGCCAGGGTTAGACTGGTGCCAGGTGATGGAAACATAACTGTAAACGATAGAACATTTGAGAATTTCTTTCCAAATAGGACCAGTCGTTTGATTGTTATGCAGCCCATGGAACTGACAGATAAGACAGGAAGATTCGATGTCATCTGTCGTGTAAAGGGCGGCGGAGTAACCGGACAGGCAGGCGCTGTTCGTCTGGGTATCGCCCGTGCTTTGATCAAAAGTGAACCCGAATTACGTCCTGCTCTCAAAGCAGAAGGATTCCTTACACGTGATCCGCGCATGACGGAAAGAAAAAAGTACGGCTTACACAAAGCCAGAAAAGCCCCACAATATTCAAAACGTTAATCTCAAAAGCCTCCCAATCGGGAGGCTTTTTTATACCCGAAAAGAACTAGCTAAGCTGCGGATAAGACAGATAATGCGTCATAAAGTTGGTTAGTTGGTTAGTTGGTCAGTTGGTTAGTTGGTTAGTTGGTTAGTTGGTTAGTTGGACAGTTGGACAGTTGGACAGTTGGTTAGTTGGAACGGTTCAGAAGGGATGTCAATATAATTTCCTCCTCTTACACGGCAGACTATTTCAATAAGGAGTAAG
>JAYEHK010000053.1:0-53431 GCA_034659475.1 Bacillota bacterium
ATCTAGATACGCAGAGTTCCAATATTGTTGGGGTCAGACACCGCTTGTCCCATTCTACACCCTATTCAGTTTTCCAACTAACCAACTAACCAACTAACCAACTGTCCAACTAACCAACTAACCAACTGTCCAACTAACCAACTGTCCAACTAACCAACTGACCAACTTTATAACGCATTATCTGTCTAATACGAAACATGAATGATTTGTATTACTCAATTTTTTTGATTTCTCTTTGGAGACGTTTCAGAATTCTTTTTTCGAGTCTTGATATATAGGATTGAGATATTCCCAGTATGTCAGCTACTTCTTTCTGTGTTTTTTCCGTACCGTCCTGGAGGCCAAAGCGGAGTTGAATAATGGTTTTTTCACGACTGTTAAGCTTTTGCATGGCCTGCCATAGAAGGGATTTTTCGACCTCCCCTTCAATTTTTTTATAGATCATATCCCCATCTGTTCCCAGTACATCTGATAGAAGTAATTCATTTCCATCCCAATCCACATTCAAGGGTTCATCCAGAGATACTTCAACCCGGTTTTTCAGATTCCTGCGCAGGAACATCAGGATTTCATTTTCTATGCATCGTGATGCATAGGTCGCAAGCTTGATGTTTTTCTTAGGTTCAAAGGTATTGACTGCTTTGATTAAACCAATGGTTCCGATAGAAATTAGATCCTCTATGTTTATCCCCGTATTTTCAAATTTTTTAGCAATATAGACCACCAACCGCAAATTATGTTCAATTAATGTAGATTTTACAGCCATATCTCCCTGATCCAGACGGGAGATTAATTGTGATTCTTCTGGTTCTTTAAGAGGTGGAGGCAAAACCTCGGCCGATCCTATGTAATGTATAAAATCTGGTAGTCTTTTACTGATATACCAATTGAACAGACGTAATTTCAAGGAATAGAACCTCTCATATAATTTCACAGATAATTCCCTCCTTATGCGTTTAACAGTATTTCAGACGGGATTAAAACCTGATATTTATCCTTACCGGTTAATTTATCACGGTAAACCGCAACGACCAGGTTTTTATGTATCTTTTCTCTTCTCCCTGTCTTCACCACCAGTTCGTCACAACGGACTCCAATCATCAGGCCGTTCTTCTTTCCAATGGAAGAAAAGGGAATTAAACGGAGCCGGTTTGCCCAACTGCAGATTGTCAATGCCTGAAGAAGCTCATTTTCGTCATTGTTATTGTCAATTGCCCAACAAAAATCCTGCGGTAAACATTTTCGTAACAAGTCGTATTCAGCAACCACAACAGGCCTTTTACTTAACGGGTCACGCAACCCGTTTCCTGTATCCAGAAATCCTTCTCCACTACAGCTTTGATCACCAAAATGGAATTCAATGTTATAATGCAATAATTCAGGAACTAAATGGTTGGAAAGATACTGTTCTGCATAGGAAGCAATAAACACGGCACAAAAAAGACCACCCAGTAAGCAAAGATAGGAAAAACCTGTTGATTTGTTATTCATGTTAAACAGATAGGATGCAGCAATGGAAGCACCTGCAACAATAAAACTAACTGCATAAAAATACAAAAACCCTTTTTTTAGGTGATTCCATGTTTTTGGATGTAATGCTATAAAGACGAGACAGATTGAAAGGGCAATTTTCCCCGGTATGCTGTATATCCAATAGGATGAATAAAACAGATATCCAACTGCATAAATAGAACCCAATAAGGCAGCTATGGTAATTCTGCCATAGCTTATCGATATACCTCCTAGTTTAGCCGTTGTCCAAAGAATGACAAAATCCATGGAAAAATTAATTAAAAAGCATAGATCCGCATATACGATTGTTTCTTTCATCTCACCACCAGCAGCTCACTTTTTAGTCTGTTGCATTGTTTAATCCTTATGAAATATTTTCATAATTATGTTTTCCAAATTATACTAGATGGTTAGAGATTAATTTGTAGTTTGTTGAAAGCATCTTCCTCTTTCTTTAGTCATAAAAATAGAAAAACCGGGAATTTATTATTCCCGGTTTTGATTAACCTTTATCTTCTTCTAAGAAATGGTGGTATTTCAAGATCACTTTTATCGAGAAATGAACTCGGTCTCTCAATCGTTTTCCCCTGTGCAGGTGGTTGAATTTCTCGCGGTCTATCGCTATCAAACCCTGTGGCAATAACAGTCACTCGAACTTCGTCACCCAGATTTTCATCAATATTGGCACCAAAAATGATGTTTGCTTCAATATCAGCCGATTCATGAATAATCTCCGCTGCCTCGTTTATTTCAAACAAAGTCAGATCATTGCCCCCACTAATATTAAATAACACCCCTTTTGCCCCTTCTATGGACGTTTCTAACAAGGGACTTGATATGGATAATTTAGCCGCTTCAGCAGCACGATTGTCTCCTTTAGCCTTTCCTATCCCCATCAAAGCAGAACCTGTGTTTTTCATCACTGTTTGTACATCAGCAAAATCACAATTGATGACTCCAGGAACAGCAATTAGATCTGAAATCCCCTGTACACCCTGCCTTAGAATATCATCCGCAATTCTAAAAGCATCATTAAAAGCAGTATTTTTCTCAACAACCTGCAGTAACCGATCATTGGGAATGGTTATCAGACTATCCACTTCATCTTTTAACGCCTGAATCCCCCGTTCAGCCTGAAGGTTGCGTTTGCGTCCTTCAAAAGAAAAAGGTTTTGTAACCACGCCAACAGTGAGCGCCCCTAAACCTTTGGCAATTTTCGCCACTACCGGAGCCCCTCCGGTTCCGGTTCCGCCCCCCATGCCTGCTGTTACAAAAACCATATCGGCTCCCTGAAGGGCTTTTAGAATTTCATCTTCACTTTCTTCTGCAGCCTTCATTCCCACATCAGGGTCAGCTCCGGCACCCAGTCCTTTGGTCAGTTTCTCCCCTACCTGTATTTTCTTCTCTGCCTTTGATATATAAAGTGCCTGTGCATCTGTGTTGACTGCAACAAACTCAACGCCTTTTAGTCCAGCTTCAATCATACGATTAATTGCATTATTGCCACCGCCACCAATACCAATAACCTTAATGTTTGCAAATTGCTGAGTTTCTACCTCAAAATCCAACGGCATTCGCGAACCTCCTAACTTATTATGAAAATAAATCCCTTAACCAGTGATTAATCTTATAAAAAGCACTCCCAACATTGTCCTGTATTTCAAGGTTTGTCCAACCTATATGCTTCATTCCATATAGTAATGAACCCACTACTACTGCATTTTCAGGCTTATTCATTTGAGGATCCAACCCTTTTATCGATTCCATTGAACCCACTCGAACGGGCATTCCACTGTATTCTTCTATCGCTTCAACAAGCCCGTCTAGTTCTGCACATCCACCCGCCAAAACCATCCCTCCTGGGATCGGACCTATTACATATTGATTGACTTCCGCAACAATCATCTCTGTAATTTCCTGAACTCTCGCAGCAATAATTTCAGTAACGATTTGTTGAGAAACCTGCTTGAATTCTTTGCCTTGAATATTACACACGTTAATAAGATGTTCACTCTTTTCCAGAGATGATAAAGCTATGCCAGCTGCTTCTTTTATCCTGATCGCCTCATCAATAGAGGTCTTTAACACAATAGCTAAATCTCTGGTTATATAGTCCCCCCCGAGGGGAAGAACCGAAGTAAATAACAGCGATCCCTGCTGAAACACAGATATTTCAGTAGTCCCTGCCCCCATGTCTACCAGAATGACACCCATCTGTAGTTCGTCTGGCAACAGAACAGCCTGCGCACCCAACAGTTGATTATATACCAACCTGTCTAAATGAAGATTAATACGGCTTGCACATCTTTGAAGATTTTGCATTGCAGCTGAAGCTGCAACCAGCATCAACACCTCTGATTCAAGACGACTACCGACCATACCAACCGGTTCTCTTACCCCATCATAACCATCAACAACGTACTGCCTTTCAATAAGCTGCACAATGGTTTTATCTGGTGGAAGCGAGATGTTCTGGGCTGAGAGCAGAACACGCTCTTTGTCTTCCTGAGAAATTTCATAGTCTGTATTACCAACGGCAACAACTGCACGGTTTCGCACGGAACTAATACTGGTTCCCGAGTAACCTGCAAGTGCATTGCCTATTTCTACTCCGGTAAGTTTTTCAAGTTCGTTTAAACAAGCATCAATGGAACGAGATGCAGCATCAATATCAATAACATTTCCTTTCTTGATCCCTTCCGATGGATGTTTAACAATTCCTAGCACATTTATGGATTCATTCTGCAGCATCTCACCTAGAGCAGCCTTTATCGAACTACTCCCCGCATCAAGGCTCACCAGCAGATTTCGTTTACGAATACCAATGCACCCCTTAACTTTCGTTCTTCTACTCTATAAATACCACAAACGTATTTGTTTTCCTCTTTATCCTATAAGTTTTATCAATATTTTTTCAGCAGATATCTGCGAATAATCCCTAGATTTTGAAATAATCTGACCCCAAAGACAACGACTGCTGCAAGATAGAGTTCCAGGTTTAATCGATCTCCCAAATAGGCTAATCCAGCCGCCATGAGCGTATTCATAACAAAACCACTCAGAAAAATAACGTTGTCGAACGCATCTTCCATATAAGCACGTATCCCCCCAAACACCGAATCTAAAGCAGCTAAAATTCCAATCGACATATATTTAACAAATACGACCGGCAGAAGAATGGGCAACTTAAAGCCTATGAGTAACCCTACAAACAGACAAAATAAACTTAATAACCACATAACCTAATCCGCCTTTTCTTCAGATTCAAACGGAGCACTATACCGTACTCTTAAAGGCCCTTTATAAGCTGGTATTTCAACTCTGTCAGCCGTTTGCATCTGCACTTCTAATCCGTATAATACCTTCAAGGTTTCCAGATATCCCCCTTTGATGGACATACCACTTTCCAATATGACCGGATCACCAATGGCACGAATCTCAAAAGGAGGTACTGTTTTATTCCAATTTACCAATATGGTTGTCCCTGCACATCTTATTTCACTCATGGCAGTTATTCTCTCATCATTTATGGATATCGCCTCCGCCCCAGAGGCTCTCATCTCGTTTACAATGTGAAGCAAATCATCCTCGTGAACCAATGAATAGTTAGGATTTTCACCAGGTTGTACTTTTCTTTTGCTATCATTCAAAGTGACAACGATACCCGGTCCCTGAACAGGAAGAAGCCCTGCTACTAAATTTGTTTTTTTCAATTCTTCCTGAAGATCTGTAACCGCTTGCTGGTTGTTGTTAATATTCGTTAACTTTTCTCTCAAAGAAAGTACTTCCTGGGCCAGCGCATCTCTTTCCTCGATGATTGTATTAAGTTGATTGGTAAGATCTTCAAACCTTGTTTCTCGAACCTGCGGGTCATAGTTTTCTGTTGTTTTAAATTGAACTGAAATCATAATTCCAACAATGAGACATACAATCATAATTGAGATTTGTCCACCTTTAGTACGCAAGTTATCACCTTCTATCTCCCTGTTTTTACAACGGGTTGACCTTTATAACGGATATCTACATATTGTAGTACTTCCTTACCTTCTTTATCAAGATCATCTTCTAACTTGAGGATCTCTCCAAAAGCCAGAATTTTTTCTTCTAATCGTTCCAGATTTCCAAAACGAACTTCCGTGCCGTTAATCGTGTATATCAATAAACTTTTTTCTTCATTGAGATAGTGAAATTCACTAATTTGATCTCTATGCCTCGCAGGAAGTTCTTCCCAAACACTGCGAATCATACTGATTGCTGATGGCTCTATAACCTGTCCCAAATTCACTCTGACAGGAACCTCATCCAGGGTAATTAACAGATCGTTATCTACGGATAACATTGTCATTTTATCAATACAAACACCTTCTTCATCAACCATCAGATAAATATCATTATAAGGAATCACTCCCCACACTGTGCGTTCTGTAATTTGTATTTCTAACGTGGAAGGAATGTGCCTTTTAATAATCGCTTCTTTTACCAGAGGATGAATCTGAACAGATCTTTCCGTAATGGTTTTACTGGTTGTAAAAATGCTGTTTCCTGTCACTAATCCGGATAACGCTACAATTTCTTCTCTGGAAACTTTTTGGTTGCCTGTTACTTCAATCTTTTTCAGATAAAAAATAGAACTATGCAAAAACAAAAAACCGCACACCAATGCAATAAGAATAAAGAGGGCGGCCTTAAACCCTTTTCCTGTGGTTTTACTCATTCCAAAATATCTCCTCTGTCACAAAAACATTAAACCATGAAAATTATAGCAGATAAATATTGGTTGATAAAGGTCTCAAAATAACGAGCCGGCGCTTATAACACCGGCAATCGTTGAATATCCGCACCTAAATCTCTAAGTTTTTCATGAATTCTTTCATATCCCCTGTCAAGATGCTCTAATTTAGAAATGTGTGTTTGTCCCTTTGCAGCCAAACCGGCCAGAATCAATGCAGCCCCGGCACGTAGATCACTAGCCTCAACAGAAGCCCCTTCAAGACTAGTTCCCTTAATGATTGCCACCCGACCTTCTATTTTTATATCAGCACCCATTCTTCGCAGTTCCTGAACATGCATAAAACGATTTTCAAAAATCGTTTCAACTATCACACTGGTTCCATTAATTGTGCTCAGTAAGGACATCATTTGTGCCTGCATATCAGTTGGGAACCCTGGATAGGGCATTGTTTTTATATCAGTAGACAAATGATTTTTACTGCCAATAACACGTATACCCCCTGCACGAAGAAAAGTCTCTACTCCTATTTCGTTAAGTTTGGCAATGACAGGCTGCAAATGTTCACTTATTGCATTATTAATCCAAACATCCCCCCCGGTAATCGCCGCAGCAACCATAAACGTCCCTGCTTCAATACGGTCTGGAATGACTGTATGTTCAACTGCGCCTAGCCGTTCAACTCCTTCAATGCGAATAGTATCTAACCCAGCCCCTTTTATCTTAGCACCCATACGGTTTAAAAAATTCTGCAGATCAACAATTTCTGGCTCCCGGGCTGCGTTTCGAATAAACGTGGTTCCCTTCGTCGTCGTGGCAGCCATCATAATATTCTCCGTTGCTCCAACGCTGGGTATATCTAGAAGGATTTCTCTACCGCGCGTATTATTACCCTTTCCCTCAAGAAACCCATATCCTTCTGTTATTTCAAATCCAAGGCATCTGAACCCTTTAATGTGCAAATCCATGGGCCTCGACCCGATGGCACACCCACCCGGATAGGCTACCCTTGCCTGTTTGAACCGTCCCAGCAAGGCACCCATCAACAGATTTGATGCGCGCATTCGGCGGCTGATCTCTTCTGGCACTTCATACCGACATGCTGATTGGCCATCAATTACCAGCGTTTTATTCTCTCTGTGTACCTTTACTCCCAGTATTTGTAACGCCTGTAACATAACCAAAATGTCTTCCAAATCAGGTACATCGTTAAGAATTACCTGACCCGAAGATAATAGACTCGCCGCCATAATAGGCAGTGTAGCATTCTTTGAACCACTTACTTCTACCTGCCCTTTAAGCTTTGCGCCTCCCTTTAATAGTAATTCTTCCAAGTTAACACCTCCGGCAGGAAATGATCGAAGCTCTTTATATTCCATTTCCCTCCACGATACTCGCAGCTAACTTCCATATATCCCCTGCCCCCATTGTAATCATCAAGTCATTTTCTCGAAGTTCTTCGTTAAGATAATGCTTTATGTCCTCAATTTGTGAAATGTAGTGTACATTACACCCCGATTCGAGAGCCGCCTGATAAACCAATTCGCCACTAACACCAGGAATGGGGTTTTCTCCGGCGGAATAGACATCGGTCACGACCACTAGATCAGCTTTTGAAAAAGCACGGCCAAACTGCTCTGCTAAGATCTTTGTGCGGGAATATCGATGCGGTTGAAAAACAACTACAACACGATCATGGGGCGTTTGTTGAGCAGCATCAATTGTTGCCATAATCTCTGTTGGATGATGAGCATAATCATCGACTACCGTAATCCCCCTTGTTTTCCCCATTATTTGAAACCGTCTTTTCGTTCCGATGAACCTTTTTAATGATCTGCTAATCTCATCAAAGTCTTGCCCCAATTCCATTGCCGTAGCCAATGCAGCCAGAGCATTCAATGCATTATGTTTACCGGGCACAGATAATTCAACGGTTCCTAAATAGTGGTTGTGGTGAAAAGCACTAAAAGATGAACCTAACCCCATAGGCGTCCAGTCTTTTAAAGAATAGTCAAAGGAAGTATCTTCACCGTATAAAACAACTCTTGCCTGGACACTCCTCTGTATATCCTGAATGCACCGGTCTTCTCCATACATTACAGCAATACCCTGGGGATGTACCTGATTGATAAATTGACAAAAAGCATTTTGAATCCGTTCAAAGGATTTATAGAAATCAAGATGATCATTTTCAATGTTTGTAATAACTGCAACATAAGGTTTTAATTCCAAAAAGGATGCATCACTCTCGTCAGCTTCAACAACAAAATACTTTCCTTCACCCAATCTGGCATTTAATTGATTGCCCTGGATCTCTCCTCCAACAATAAATGAGGGGTCAAGTCCACAACCAACCAGAACAGTATACA
Source organism: Bacillota bacterium (assembly GCA_034659475.1). Lineage (GTDB taxonomy): Bacteria > Bacillota > Syntrophomonadia > Syntrophomonadales > Syntrophomonadaceae > JAYEHK01. The sequence goes on from JAYEHK010000053.1 coordinate 8,611, forward strand.
ACATCGAAGTTGTCGTCGTCTTACCATGCGCTCCCGCAACAGCAATTCCAGTGGATTCATTAACCATTGAAGCCAGCATCTGTCCCCTTTTCATAATTGGGATATTGCGACACCTGGCTTCCTTCACTTCAATATTATCCTGTGGAATGGCCGAGGAGATAACCAGTAAATCAACGCCTTCCTTCAGGTTCGAGGATGAATGTCCTTCATGTACTTCAATCCCTATTTGTTCTAATCTCGAACTAATTCCATTACGTTTCAGGTCGGAGCCACTTACTTTATAACCCTGTTCGCGCAAGACTCTAGCTATTCCGCTCATCCCTGCACCGCCTATTCCAACCATATGAATCCATTGTCCTGAATCTGTGGCCACATCCTCATCTCCTTTTTTTAGATCTTATTGATTGATTCAATTTATAGTATGCACAACAACCAAAAGTGGTTACATAATGCATATAACACCCTGCATCCTAATAATTATTTTGCTTCTGCTTTTGTTTATTCCTCATCAAAAGGTTGTCCCTCATAACACAATACCAATCCTTTAATCCCCCTTGCCCACAGGACACAACCACAGATGAAAATAGATTAGGGGTTAGGGGTTAGGGGTTAGGGGTTAGGAGTCAGTCGCTATGCGCTAGGCATTGCCCTTACTCCTCACCCCTGACCCCTGACCCCTTACAAAAAAGTCCGCGTAAGTCCAATAGATCCGCGAAGTCTGCGTCTATTAAAAGTCTATTTTCTAATTAACCCACTTCAACGTTCCAACTGTCCAACTGTCCAACTAACCAACTTTCCAACTAATAATTCCGCTTATACTCAATCTATTATCTAATTAACCATTAGATAAAACGATATCCACAATGTCTTCCAATGCATTAGGCCTCGCCTCACGCAAAATGTTTTCTCCCAATATTTTAAGCTTTTCTCTATCTTCCCTCAATTCTTGTATCTTATGGAATAAAGTATCCCCATCAAGATCATGATCAATAACCATTTCCGTTGCGTTTTTTTTCACCAGCGCCGCCGCGTTTTTTTCCTGATGATTTTCGGCAGCATACGGATAAGGAACTAGTATTGCTGGCAGCCCCATTACTGCCAGTTCTGAGATTGTACTGGCACCCGCTCTGCAGATAGCTAAATCAGCCACTGCAAGCGCATCCTCCATATTGTACAGGTAAGGAAACATCTTCACATAACATTGCGTGTCCTTTTGATTAATCCGCTGCTGGTATTGTTCACTACATACATCATACTGTTGATCCCCGGTTACCCAGATGATTTGGATTTCTTCATTCTTTTGAAGGAGTCCCATAAGTGCAAGTATTGCTTCATTGATTGTTCTGGCCCCCAGACTCCCTCCAAATACCAGCAGGGTAAAACAATTCCTGCGCAAGCCAAGTTTTTTCCTGGCCTCTTCTTGATTCACCTGCAGGATTTCTTTTCTAACAGGCAGTCCGGTCACCTTTATGTTTGAAGACGCCAAATACGCCCTTGCTTCTTCAAAAGTCAGTAACACATGGTCAACTCTTCTTGCAAGATGTTTGTTTGCCAGACCCGGCATAGCATTTTGTTCATGAATAACCGTCTTTACCCCCAAAAAAGTACCGGCTAATACTATAGGATAGGATACATAACCTCCTGTCCCTACAATTACGTCCGGTTTAAACGCTTTAATAATCCTGCGTGCCTGCACAATACTCCGGGGAATATTCACAATGCTCTTGCCAGCCTTACTTATAGAAGACCGATCAATCCCACTAATTTCAATACTTTGGAAGGGAATTCCCCGTTCTGGCACAATCTTTTTCTCCAGTCCCCGGGCAGTCCCCACATATAACAAATTCACATCAGGCATTCTTTGCCTGATCTCACTGGCAATGGCGAGCGCAGGATAAATATGACCACCAGTTCCGCCCCCACTTAAAATAATGTTCACAAACCTCACCTACTATATCTTGAAATGTTTAATAACAGCCCAACAGCAGCCATAGTAAATAAGAGCGAGGTTCCTCCGTAGCTGATAAAGGGAAGCGTAATACCAGTTACTGGCAAAGCTCCTGAAACCACACCAATATTTATTCCTGCCTGTAGAACAACCATAATGGTTAGTCCTGCTGCTAAGAGGCTGGAGAAATTATCCGGCGCATTCATAGCAATTTTAAAGCCCCTCCATGCGAACAAAAGGAATAAAACAATGACCAAAAACGCTCCAATAAACCCCAACTCTTCTCCAATGATAGCATAGATAAAATCCGTATGTTGTTCGGGCAAATAAAACCACTTTTGTCGACTGCGCCCTAATCCCATACCAAACAGCCCACCTGAACCAATGGCGTATAGAGACTGAATGGTCTGAAATCCTTCGTCAGACGCATATTTCCATGGATTTAACCAGGCAACAACACGTTCCATACGATACGGGGCAATTAATACGGCTACAACAACCGCTCCAAATCCAGAAGCTACAAGCATTGATAAATGAGAAATCCTTGCTCCAGACACCATTAGCATAAAAAATACCGTGCCTGCAAGGGCAACGGATGTGCCCAGATCAGGTTGAAGCATGATTAATCCACAAACAACAGCAATCATTAATAGATAGGGAAAAACCCCCTCCTTAAAAGAATGCATTTTATCAATATTATTCTCCATGCTTTTAGCGAGAAACAACACCATCGCTAATTTAGCCAGTTCAGAAGGAGAAAAAGTAAACGGTCCCACACCCAACCATCGACTGGACCCTTTCACTTCTATACCTACTGGCGTAACTACCAGAATCAAACAAACAAGAGAAACCAGCATAAGGGGTACCGCAAAACTTCTCAACCGGAAAAAATTAATTTTCATCACAACGATCATAATAATAATACTTATCAACGCCCACATTAACTGTTTCTTAAAAAAATAGTATGCATCCTCATAACGAATATTTGACGTTACAGCACTGGAGCTAAAGACCATCACGAGTCCCAAACCCACTAGCGTGAGCGCTGTGATAAATAAGATAAAGTCCGGCGGACCTTTTTTCAGACGCACTGCCTGTTTCCCCCTATTCACACATCTTAACTAATCAAGCCTCTCCATTAACCTGTTTTTCACTTCGAATAATAGAATGAACAAGTTCACAGAATAAATCTCCACGATGTTCATAACTGGGGAACATATCCCAGCTTGCACACGCCGGAGACAAAAGCACCACATCACCAGTATCAGCCATTTGATGAGCCTTATAAACAGCTTCCTCAAAAGTCTCTACCATATGTATATTCGTAAAACCACATTCCAATACTGCCGATTTGATTAATTCCTTTGCTTCCCCCAGGACGATCAGTTCCTTTACCCGTCTGTTGATCATTTCGGCAACACCATCATAACTTCCACCCTTCGCTCGCCCCCCTGCGATAAGCACGACCGGACAATCAAAAGCCTTTAATGCCATGATGGTTGAATCCGGATTGGTACCTTTGGAATCATTGATGTATAACACGCCATTATATTCATCGACTTCTTCCAGACGATGTCTCACCCCTGTAAATGTTTTTAGCGCTTCAGCAATTGATCGGTTATCTACACCAGCAACCCATGACATCCCAACAGCACACAGGATATTTTCCAGATTGTGGCGCCCTCGTAAGTTAATTCCTGTCGCATTGCAAATCTGATAGGATTCCCTCTGCCAGTTCACGCAAATTACATCATCCTGAACACAAACACCTTCTGTAAGGATTTGATCTGTTGAAAAATACAACACCGTAGAGGGTACACTTTTTGCCAGTATTCGCACAGTATTATCTTCATAGTTAAGAACAGCGTAATCATCCGTCTGTTGATTTTTAAAGACACTGGCTTTAGCGTCAATATACGCCTCCATCGTTTTATGTCTGTCGAGATGATCCTCGGTAATATTTAATATCCCACATATATGAGGACAAAATGTGTCCGTTGTGTCCAGTTGAAACGAAGATGCCTCTACAGAGACTACGCCTTTTTGCATAGAATCTACCAGATTGCAGAGCGCAATCCCAATATTTCCACCTGCTGCGGATTGAATACCACCCGTTGATAGAATGTGGTGAAGCAACGAAGTAGTTGTCGTCTTGCCATTGGTTCCAGTCACTGCATAAAAGTCCAATTCTTTTGATTTGAGCAGATAAGCAAGTTCCAGTTCCCCAATAACTTTAACCCCGGATTGGATAGCCTCAGGGATTGGAGATCGATCAAGAGGAAATCCCGGACTCACCACAACCAGATCGAAAATCCCCTTGTCTACCACTGGCAGCACCCCAATTGATACTTTTAAGTCCATTTCTTTTAACTCATCCAGAGATTCTTTTAGTTCAGCCTCCTGTTTTTCATCATAAACAGAAAGCCTTGCTCCTTTTTTGTGCAGCGCACGAATGGCTGCTTTACCGCTTCTTCCAAGACCAACAATCAGAACTTTTTTATCTTTAAATATCAATATCTCTGCACTTCCTAACCAATATTTTTAAAGCTCAATAAGCCAATAACAGCAAACACCAGCGCCAGCAAATAAAATAATCGCACGATCTTTTTTTCATGCCATCCTTTTAGTTCAAAATGATGGTGTAACGGACTCATTAAAAATATTCTTTTTCCAGTGGTTTTAAAGGATATTACCTGTATAATAACACTGCAAGCCTCCAGTACATAAACACCCCCGAGAAGAATGAGTGCAATCTCTGATCTGGTAATCGCTGCAACAGCAGCAATTGCTCCTCCCAAGGCCATTGAACCCGTATCGCCCATAAAAACCCTGGCCGGAAAACGATTAAAGGCCAGAAATCCTGCACAGGCCCCCATTAAGGCTCCACAGAAAATAGCCAAGTTCATATGCCCTGTCATGATACAAACGAGTACCATCACTCCAGCAACGATAAACGTAACACCAGAGGCAAGACCATCTAATCCGTCCGTAAGATTAACCGCGTTGCTCGTTCCCATTAAAACAAGAATGAGAAACGGAAAATACAGATAGCCCAGGTCTATCTGTGTTCCAATAAAGGGAATTATGATATCCGTTCCACGAGACAGGTAAAACACAAGAATCACTGCAAAAACGACCCCAGTAATTAATTGAAGAATCAATTTTTCCCTGGCCCGTAAACCCAGGGAACGTTTTAAGACCACTTTTATATAATCATCCCAGAAGCCAATACCGCCAAAGACAATCATAACCAGAACGGCGGTGAGCACCTCCCGACTGTTACCGGCCAAAAGAAATGAGGCTACCATAACCGCTGTTACAATAATGATCCCCCCCATGGTTGGCGTACCAGCCTTGACAAGATGACGCTGTGGTCCATCTTCTCGGATGGACTGCCCAACCTTCAGGTGTGTCAGAAAAGGAATCATGAAGGGTCCCATTGCCAGTGAAATAAAAATCCCTACCCCTGCTGCTATTATTATATTAACCATATATCCATGCATGCAATAAAAATACCTCCACCTTTATTCCTCTAACCAGGCTAAAATCAATTTCTCCAAATGCATCCCCCGGGACGCTTTAAATAAAGTAACGCTCGTTTTTTTCAAGTTTTTTTGCAGCCATTCCAGGCTTTCGTCCTGACTTTTAAAGTAATGAATAGAGGTCTCCTCCATCCCTTGCTGCAATGCACCTTCCACAATATGCTGTGCATTTTCGCCAATTGCAACCAAACTATCAAATTTTAGCTGTGCCAGCTTTTGTCCGACCAATCGATGTCCATCAGCTGAATAAGTCCCAAGTTCAAACATGTCTCCCAGAACAGCAACCGTGTCTTTCCCCTGAGCAATTTTTTTACAGGCTTCCAGGGCTGCAGCCATGGATATTGGATTCGCATTATAGGTATCGTTAATAATCGTGCCGCCTTCAGACAGGTGCGTGATTTTCAGTCGATTATCTGATGGTTCATAGCTGATTAATTGCGCCTTAATACTCTCCAGGTCAACGCCCATTAAATATGCCATTCCTACGGCTGCCGCAAGATCCGCAGCCAACTGAACAGCAGGCACCTCTAGATAAAAGCTTTCACACCGATCAAAGACCTTCAGTTCCACCTCTATGCCCAGCCCTTTGCTCTCAACCCGTTTAATCTGAATATCGCAATGGTCATCATAGCCAAAGAGATAGGTTTTACATGAATAAGCCTTAGCTGCTTCCAAAAGCAGCGGCTGATCTCCGTTGATAAGGGCAAAATGATCATCATCTACGAATGAAAGTATTTCACATTTAGCACGGGCTATGTTTTGCAGACTCCCCATCGTTTCCATATGTACCGGCTCAACATTCGTAATAATCGCATGGTAGGGTTTTACAATTTCGCCCAAACGATGTATTTCCATCGGCGCCCGCATGCCCATTTCGACAACAGCAACCTGATGTTTTTCCCTCAAATCGAAAAGCGTTAGAGGAAGACCGATTTCATTATTATAATTCCCTTTCGTTTTCAACGTCAGATACCAGTCAGAAAGACACAGTGCCACTAAATCCTTGGTTGTTGTTTTTCCTACACTTCCTGTTACCGCCACAACCGGCGCGGAAAAAGACTGCCTGTACGCGGCAGCCAAATCCTGCAGGCTCGTAAGTGTATCGTCCACCTGAATAACGGAATAGGGTGCATCATCGGGACAGGAAAACGAATCTGAAACAACCACACCAGCAGCCCCACCCGTTATTGCCTGCGTTATAAACTCATGACCGTCAAAGTTCTCTCCTTTTAATGCAAAAAACAAATCTCCGCCCTTAATGCTTCTCGAATCAGTATTGATCCCTGTAACAGGCAAAATCCCTTTATGCATCGCAATTCCATCTATATATTTAAGGATAAATTCATAATTAATGTTCCTCATTCGTTATTCCTTTCAAGATTTCACGTGCTGCCTCGCGATCATCAAAACGAAGCACCTGATCCTGAACAAGCTGATAGGTTTCGTGCCCTTTCCCAGCTATAATAACCAGATCTCCTTTGCGAGCAATGTTCAGCGCATGTCTGATCGCCTCTTTGCGATCGATGATCTTTGCATAGTGAGCCCGCTCATTTTCCTCTAAACCCGGAATGATTTCATCAATAATGAACTCTGGTTCCTCGGTCCGAGGATTATCAGAAGTAACAATGGAGAAATCACTGTATAGCCCGGCAATCTTACCCATCTTAGGTCTCTTGGTACGATCCCGGTCTCCCCCACATCCAAATACCGTTATCATCCGATTTTCCACAATACTTCGCCCCGTTTTTAAAATATTCTCAAGGCCATCCGGTGTATGGGCATAATCAACAACCACTGTAAAATCCTGACCACATTCCACCTGTTCAAATCGTCCTGCTACACCCCGTACTTCTGCTAATGCTTGCTGAATGACAATAGGCTCAACACCTTCAGCAAGTGCATATGTGATCGCAGCAAGCGCATTATACACACTAAAAAGTCCAATTAATTTAGTATTTATGTCAAATTGTTCCCCATTAAACCGTACTTTAAAGCTAGTTCCTTTCAAATTGGTTTTTACATTCATCGCGCACACATCAGACTCTTCATTTAGCCCATAGGTGTAGCAGGGAACGGTACAAGCCTTTATAAAATCACTGCCATATGGATCATCGGCATTGACAACTGCAAAATGATGATCACCTTCCGAGAGTCTTTCAAAAAGCTTACGTTTCGAAGCCTTGTAATGTTCCATAGACACATGATAATCAAGATGATCCTGGGTTAAATTAGTAAATACCGCTGCATTAAAATGAATTTGGCTAACTCTCCCCAGATCAAGCGCATGGGAAGATACCTCCATTACCACATAATCCCCTTTATTTTCTCTCACTACATCCAGAAATGACTCAATATCCAGGGATTCAGGGGTCGTATGCCCGAGTTCTCTTTCTTCATCCCCAAAACGCGCATAAAGCGTTCCAATAATGCCTGCTCTTTTCCCCCATCGTTCCAGAATCTCACTGATCAAATGAGTCGTTGTCGTTTTTCCGTTCGTACCTGTTACGCCAACAATTTTCATATCCCGGGAAGGTGAAGAATAAAACCGAGCTGCAAGAACTGGCAAAGCACTTCTGCAATCCTCGGTAATAAGAAGCGCTACAGATGGTATGACGTCCACTTCCCGCTCTGCGAGGATTACCGTTGCTCCTTTTTCTATGGCTTGCTGAACATACAAATGCCCATCCGTTTTTAATCCGGGAATACATACAAACAAATATCCATCTTTTACCTGCCTGGAATCATAGGCAATCCCACTTATTGATTGATGATCGGGTCCTTTTACTTTATTATAGCTGATATCTTTTAACACATTTACCAATTCCATTTGTAAAAATGCCTCCTTTGTTCTGACCATGCTAATTATTCATGGGTTGAAAACGAACCCTAATACTCGATCCCCCTGAAACCACTTTTCCTGCAACGGGTGATTGTTCACAGGAAATGCCATAACCTTCAGGCACCAGATGCAAATCAAGATCTGCCAGGACACGTGCCACTTCCTTCATTGATTTACCCTGCAAATCAGGAACAGTGACCTCACCACCCGGATCATTTTTTTCGTATGGGGACATATATATTATAACCTGAGATCCTCTGCTTAATGTTAATTTTGCCCGCGGAGTCTGCTGCCAGACAATGTTTCCGGTCCCTTCAACCTTAGCATTTAAGCCTCGCGCATTGATTAGATCCAAGGCCTCTGCTAATGGCAAATTCACCAGATCAGGAACGACCACTTTATCCTCGGCAACTTCTGTCCCTTCCCCTGTATTTTGCTGAATCGGCACCTCTAAATATCGCAGAGAATCCTTTAAAATTTCTCTTACAACCGGCGCTGCGACCCATCCACCGTAATAAGGATACCCTTGAGGCGCATCCACCACAACCAGGCAGACAAGTCGCGGATCATTAACAGGTGCTACCGCCATAAAGGAGACTACATATTCACTGGCAAGATAACCCCCGGAGGGTGCAATTTTTTGTGCTGTTCCTGTTTTTCCACCCACTCTATACCCTTCAATGTAACCGTTCTTACCGGTTCCGTCAGTCACTTCGCCCTCCATAATTAAACATAGTTCTTTGGCTGCGTCTTCTGAAATAACGGTATTGACGATCTGTGGCTCGATATTCTTTATTACCTGTCCTTCACTGTCAATAATTTGCTTAACAAGATGAGGTTTTATTAATTTTCCATCGTTTGCGATCGCTGCAACCGCCGATGTCAACTGAAGCGGTGTAACCGCATTGGCCTGCCCCATTGCCATTGTAGCCAGATCAATCTGTTTAACCCTGGATTCAGGCACCAGTATCCCACTCGCTTCACCAGGCAGATCAATACCGGTAGGTTTTCCAAATCCAAAGGCATTTAAATATTTATAATATTTTTCCGTCCCCAGATCCAATCCAACTTTTACAAACCCAACGTTACATGAATTTTCAAAAATTTCGGCAAAAGTCTGTTCACCATGCGCTTTTCCATTTGCACAACGAATGGTTTCTTTTCCAACCTTCACATAACCGGGACAAAAGAAATGACTTGCTTCATTAACCACGCCCTCTTCGATAGCCATAGCAGATGTGGTTATCTTCATGGTTGAACCGGGTTCATAGGCATCATTGATTGCAAAGTTTCGCCGATTGCTGGCGGGATAATCATTATAGCAGTTAGGGTCAAAATTCGGTCTGGAAGCCATCGCTAGAATCTCTCCCGTTCGAGGATCCATGACAATAGCCGTTGCATGTTTTGCCTCTCGCTCTTTAAAGACCTTATCCAACTCTCTTTCAGTCACATATTGAATCGTTTCATCAATAGTGAGTACCAGATTTGCTCCATCGACCGGCGGAATATACTTATGAATAGCATCTTCAATATCACGGCCTGCGGCATCGTGTTCAACAACAATACGTCCCGGAGTTCCGCCAACCAGCTCATCATACTGTTTATCAATTCCTTCCAAACCAGTATTATCCGTTCCGGATATTCCTAAAATATGACTGGCCAGTGTATTCTTCGGGTAAAATCTACGGCTTTCCTCTGTTAAATCCACCCCTGACAGATTTAGAGCACGAATTTGTTTGCTCTGTTCGGTCGTGATTTGCCTTTTCACCCATTCGAAGGAACTTTTGCGAGTGATACGTTCCAATAAATCAATTTCATCCATTTCCAAAATCTGACCAAGCTGATGGGCTGTCTCTTGTTCTTTGCTTGAACGTCGGATTTCTGCAGGAATGACATAGACTGAATCCGTACTGATTGATATCGCTAATTCTTGACCATTTCGATCATAAATAATGCCACGTTTTGCTTCAACTGGAACATCTCTCATGCGATTGCGAGCTGCTTGCTCGGATAATTCCGCCCCCCGAACAAATTGCACCCAGAATATTCTTCCTCCCAGGAAACAAAAAGCAAAGGTAAATAAGAAAAAAAGCGTTGCGATACGCTTTCTCACTTGCAAACTGCTTGTTTGCATATTCGTCCACCTCGATTATTAATCATTGTTTTGTTTTTTGTGCTAGGCGGGACAAATTGGTATAGAGTTTTTCCAATGGTCTTTGACTAACACGATTATTTATTTCATCCTTTGTTTCGGCTAACTGAACAGGTTTACTCTGGTATTCCATCATGATTGACGAGCCCATTTCCGGCTTAACCATTCCCAAATTATTTCGGGCTAACTGTTCAATTTTTTCCAGAGATTGAGCCTGAGAAATTTGAAATTCAATACGATTTTGCGTTGTACCCAGCTCATCAATCTCCTTTTGCAGCGTATTGATTTGATAGCTCAATGTGGCGCTCTTTATACACAAGAAGACAAGTAAAAGACTATACACAAATAATATGCTACCTGCAACTAAGATTATTTTTCTTTTGTAATTAATCTTTTTATAGGTCCTTTTCACTTGTCGGACCTGCTGTTGTTCCTTATAAACAGGAGCTGTAACACTTGAATAAATCTTAGCCTCCGCCTGTAGCATCTTATTCACCCTCTCCTTTTTATAGAACTAAATTCTCTCACCCACGCGTAACTTCGCACTCCTTGACCTCGGATTACGCTCCAATTCCTCTTCCACAGCAATAATAGGTTTTCGCGTAATTATTTTCATTCTGGGCTGATGCCCACATACACATACTGGATATCCCGGAGGACAAACACAGGTTTTGCTTTCTTCCTGGAAGAATCTTTTTACCATCCGATCCTCCAGTGAATGGAAGCTAATGATACACAACCTTCCACCGGGTTTCAGAAGTTCCAACGACTGGGGCATTAACTCTTCGAGTGCCTCTAATTCCCTGTTAACAGCAATTCGAATAGCCTGAAAACTTTTCCGTGCAGGATGCTTTTCCCTAGCATATTTTGCTGGCACCCCTTTCCTAATGACTTCAACCAGTTCTGCCGTGGTACTTATTCTCTCTTGCACACGGTGCTTACAAATGGCTCTGGCAATACTTCTGGCATATTTTTCTTCCCCATACTGAAAAAGAATCTGACTTATTTCTTTTTCATCATATTCGTTCACCAGGTCTTCGGCCGTAAACGTCTGATCGCGATCCATTCTCATATCAAGCCTAGCATCATCATGAAAGCTAAATCCACGATCAACCCTATCCAGTTGAAATGAGGATACCCCCAGATCTGCCATAATACCGTCAACTTTTTCTATTCCCGCTTTTTGCAAAACTATTTGAATATCACGAAAATCAGCTGATATAAATTGCAGATGAGGGTGGTTAACTTTTTCTTTGGTTTGATTAAGAATCTCTTGATCTTTATCCAAACCGATAATGCATGCATCTGATGAAAGCTTTTCAGTCAGATAGGATAGATGCCCTCCCCCTCCAACTGTGCAATCAACATATGTACCATGTATATCTGTAATCAAAGAATTAACTGTTTCATTTAACAATACGGGTTCATGCAATGTTTTCACTCCTATAATCCGAGATCCACCAGATTCTCGGCAATGGATTCGTAAGACGCTTCTGCCGTCTCATTATAGTGTTCCCATCTTCCAGTCGACCAAATCTCTACTCTAGAGCCTACCCCAATAACAATGACATCCTTTTGAATCCCTGCATAGTCTCTTAGATTATTAGGAACAAGAATCCTCCCCTGTTTGTCAATCTCCATTTCCGCTGCACCTGAAAAGAAAAAACGCGCAAAAGAACGTACATCAGCCCGGGTAAATGGAAGAGATTTCACTTTACTCTCAATCTGTGTCCATTCATCCTGTGGATAGAGAAATATACAGTTGTCCAGACCCTTGGTAGCAATGAAACTGCTCCCTAACTCTTCTCTAAAGCGAGCAGGAACCGTAATTCTACCTTTGGTGTCCAGAGAGTGTTGATATTCACCCAAGAACATTCGTTCCGCTCCTTTTGTATTATTTCTAGGGATCTCTCTCCACTTTACTCCACTTTTCTCCACACTAATTCTCCCTTTTAATTCCAACCTCCTTCTTTGTGAAAATAGTAACAAGGTTTTTTGGGCAGAAAATTTTTCCTTTACATCCCTTCAAACGCCTGTATAACTCCGCTTCTAGACAATATAGTTAATACGTCCCAGAAAAAAACGAACCGCTCTTCCCTGTTTTCAACAGGTCATTCGGTTCAGGCATCAATCATATAATTTTCCCTATTTATTCAATGCTTTATTATATAACCCGGATGGAGTTAGTGTAAACCCACGGCCTAAATCGAAGCCTGACAAGAAGATCAGCTTCTACATGATAAACACCCTTCTTTAAATGTTCAAATGTATGTTCTTTCCCCTTGCTAATTTTATATATATTACCGTCTTTCATTAATGATAGTGATTCTTTTCCTTATTTATTTCAGATCCAACCAACACAAGAACATCGTCATAATATTTTTCCTGACCTTTTTGCAGAGCTGTTAGCTGATTGTAATCTGTAACGATAATAAAATCCAAACCCGCTCGTGCAGCATCGCAGGCAATCTGCTTGATGTCCTTACTCCCATCAGAATAACTGGAATGAATGTGAAGGTTACCTATATACTCAAACACAGTCAACATCTCCTAACTGTTGTACCCCTGGCATGGCAACATAGAAGATAATGCGACACGAAGGGAAAAAAATAGAGGCACCCTACCTTCCCACCAACAATAGTCTATTTGTTTCATTGTACGCTGCGAAATTTTATTTATGGTAAAAAATAAAGGAAAACCATTTCCCTTTCCCGCAATATAAAACTGGAGTCAGGAATCAAATCCTGCCTCCAGTTATGTTTATCCTTAAGATACGATTTTAATAAGTGTACGTAAACGTCGCATTAAATACTGCGTCTTTTGCTCCAAGGGGAGTGTCTACCTTTGCTTTACCATTCGAAATCGTAATCTGGGTTACATGATTAGCAGCACTATCAATGCTAATTGCTACATCACCTGTAACTTCAGTCCATGTGACCTGATCATTCACTTTATTCAGGAACTCTACCAAAGATGCAGGCACATTACCTGAAACACCAATGACGCTATCTGCTAATGTTGCGGTAGAAACTAAATTCAACGCTTCCGCTTCAGGCCCATAGATTAATTCAGAATAGGGACATAGCGCTGCAGTTGATTCTGACTTACCAAGCGGTCCAGCATCACCTTTTATATTTGCGGAAGCAACACCACCTGCATCGATCGCAGCTGTTGCCTCTGCACCTACCTGGACAATACCAGCTACAGTGCCAGTCAAATTAACACTGGCATTAACCGGTGCAAAATTCGCCACAATAACTTTGGCAAAATCCGCTGCAGTTACGGGAGTTGCTGCGGGTGCGGGTACAACAGTGCCATCACTATTAATGGTGATCGTTCTTGTTTCACCAGCCCATTCCACTGAAGCACCAAAGGATTCGCTTACAAAGCGAAGTGGAACCAAGGTTCTTCCCTCTACTATTTTGGCAGGTACATCCAATGCATTAATCTCACCGTTTATCGTTGCATCCACGGAGCCAATCGGAAGGGCCACGGAAATATCACCCTTAACACCAGAGGCAATCCTCTGTTCGCCATCCCAGCTTACAGTCGCTCCCATCGCTTCAAAAATCGCCCGGAAAGGAACCAGGGTACGGCCATTTTCAATCGTAGGTGGAACATCAAAAGAAAGGGTTGCTCCATCGAGAGTCACTGTGATCGGTGGTTCGCTTGCACTTGCTGGAACAGCAACCAGACCGATTAACATCATAATCGTTATTAGTACAGCCAATTTTTTCTTCATTGCCTTATCCCTCCGTTTTGAATTCTTTCATCAAACACAATCTTAATCCCGGAATACATAACCAAAGATACTAAGGTGTCTTTGGAATACCTCCAGGTTTGTACTATGGAATGTGCCAGTAAACTGTAACATACACAAAAGGCAACATTCCCGTCTGTCCAAGAATCACATTCCTCCTTTCAAACCTCTTTACGGCTAGATGTCTTTTATACACACCTCCCTTGCATTTAGGTTTAAATAGCTTTAAAGCCAGATATACCTGCTGTAATGAGAAAATGTTGTGATTCTTGTTGAAATAGTGCTGAATAGATAATTAAGAAAAGAATAGGTGGATTAAAAATGAAATGATGTGACGAAATGGAAGATAAAGTATAGTAAAATGAGTGCCTTCAGGATAGAAGGCACTTATATCGGCTAAGAACTGTATAATTCGTGGTCATCCAAAAACTGTATCTTTTTATCCGTAAATGCCTGCCTTGCCTTAACAACATCTTCAACTTTAAAGATGACAAGTGCATCATTTTGAGATGTCCCCAGAAAAGCATACAAATACTCTATATTCAAGTGTGCTTCGGAAGTCTGATTCAGAACAGCAGCAAGTCCACCGGGTGAATCAGGTACCTTTACTGCAATGACATCAGTTTCACTAACGGTAAATCCTGCTTCTTTAAGAATTGCAAACGCCCTTACAGGGTCATTAACAATTATTCGAAGAATACCAAAATCAGACGTATCTGCAATGGAGAGTGCACGTATGTTAATTCCAGACTCACCCAACGTCCTGGTTACGTGTGCTAATCGACCTGTCTTATTTTCTAGAAATACTGAAATTTGTTTTGCCATAAACATCCCCTCACTCTATAAAAGCTTACACTATTTATAGATTTCGCTTTCCTTCTTTATTATTCCTGCCTTGATTTTGAATATGTACAGAAAAAGGATAAAGGGCAAAACACGAACGGATTTCAGACAGTATCAGCGCTTTTCTCAATCAAAATATTTACCGCTGCGCTGGCCAGTAACAAACCGGCAGCAGGGGGAACAAATGAGATACTCCCCAGTCCTGCCCCTGAACCCTGTTTTGGCTGAATAGGTTGCTCCTTTGAAAAAACCACTGTTAGTCCTTCGTGAATACCTTCGCTGCGAAGTTCTCTTCTGACTTTTTTAGCCAGTGGACAGACGGAGGTATCCTTAATATCAGCAACCATGAACTGGGCCGGGTCCAACCGATTTGCTGCTCCCATGGAACTGACAATAGGAATTTTTTTTGCTAAGCACTGTTTAATTAGGTGTATTTTTTCAGGGATAGAATCAATCGCATCTACCACCATATTCAGTTCTGCCCCAAGAATATCGTCACTGTTCTCTAAACAATAAGCTTTTGTTATGCTTCTGATCTGTAAGTCTGGATTAATATCTAATAGCCTTTCCTGCATGACATCGGTTTTATACCTACCTACGGTAGAATATAGTGCAGGAAGTTGTCGGTTTACATTGGATATGTCCACCTGATCTGGATCAACGATGGTCAGATGTCCCACGCCACATCGAGCCAGAGCCTCAAGGGCATAAGAACCGACACCACCCAAACCAATCACTGCGATAGAACTATGTTTAATATTGTCAAAATTCTCTTTTCCCAGTAACAAAATAGTCCGTTGGTCCCTGTCTTGCATTCTAACCTCCATACGTAAACACATAAAAATACCCCACCGTGTCGTGGTGCCGTAAGTTTTAACCTGCATAGCAGGTGGGTGTCCTCTCACGAATTTTCTGTGTCCCACGAAATGGGCTTACATCCAATTGTGAAGTTCGGACTCCCGACGTTTTTGTGTTGGCAAAAACATAACAGCATTTCACGAACGCAGCAGGGATTACCTATAAATTTTCAGTATCTTTAATAAAATAATAGCACAGAATACCTATTCCTTCAACATGGTCATGCCGGCATTATTTGTTATTTCTACCATATCGCAATGCTATTTCTCTCTTATTTTCAGTCCAAGTTCACGAAGTTGCTTGTTATTCACCCCGGATGGCGCATTCGTCATAGGACACGACGCACTCTGCGTTTTCGGAAACGCAATAACATCACGAATGCTGTCCTTTCTTGCCATTAACATAATCAATCTGTCAACTCCAAAAGCTATTCCAGCATGTGGAGGTGTTCCGTACTCGAAGGCTTCCAGCAGATAACCAAATTTATCCTGAACCTCTTCTTCACCCAATCCAAGACTCGCAAACATTTTTTGCTGCAGATCTCTGCTGTGAATCCTTATGCTTCCTCCCCCGAGTTCAACGCCATTAAGAATAAGATCATACGCTCTGGCTTTCACATTCCCTAGATTTGAATTCAATAATGGGATATCCTGTTCTCTGGGTGCAGTAAACGGATGATGGACCGCTTTATACCGTTTTTCTTCCACATCATATTCAACCAGAGGAAAATCAACCACCCACGTAAATGCCAGTTTGTTTTCATCCAATAATCCCAAACGTTTACCAAGTTCCAAACGAATTCCGCCCAGTACCCTGGCCACCATTTCGGATGAATCTGCAGCAAATAAAAGAAGATCTCCAGGCTCTGCCTGCAATGCTTCTATGACTCTATCAATCTGATCCTGTTTAAAGAACTTAGTAATAGGTGATTTCAGCTCATTTTCAGCAACATTGATCCACGCGAGTCCTTTCGCACCTAATTCAATAGCTAATTTTCCAAGATCATCAGTTTCCCGACGAGTAAACTGGGCACCGCAACCTTTCGCATTGATTGCTCTGACCGCTCCTCCATTGGCAATTGCGCCTGAAAAGACTTTAAATTCTACATCCTCTACCAATTCAGTAATATCCTGAATTTCAAGGCCAAACCGAAGATCCGGTTTATCACTTCCGTATTTAACCATCGCCTCATCCCAGGTCATCCTTGAAATAGGTGTCGGAATCGTTACATTGCAACCAACCTGAAAGATTTTAACCATCATCTCTTCAATGAGAGTGAAAATATCTTCTTCATCAACAAAGGACATTTCCATATCCAACTGGGTGAACTCTGGTTGCCGGTCGGCTCTTAAATCCTCATCACGGAAACAACGCGCAATCTGAAAGTACTTTTCCATACCTGCTACCATTAACAGCTGTTTAAAGATTTGCGGCGATTGCGGCAGCGCAAAAAAATCTCCCTGGTGAACACGGCTGGGCACCAGATAATCTCTGGCCCCTTCCGGTGAACTTTTTGTTAGTATTGGGGTTTCAATCTCCAAGAACTCTCTCTCATCAAGATAACTGCGCATGCTCTGCACAACCTTATGACGCAGGATTAGGTTTTCTTTCATTTCTGGCCTGCGTAAATCCAGATAACGATAACGAAGGCGCAATAATTCGTCCACATCAACGCCGTCTTCAATATAGAATGGAGGCGTTTTCGCTTTACTGAACACTTCCATTGATTCGGCATAGACTTCAATGTCCCCGGTTTTCAGATTGGGATTTCGGGCTTCCTCACTTCTGGCAGTCACTTTACCCTTAACAGACACAACATATTCGCTTCTTATTTTCTCTGCCAGATGAAACGCTTCTTCATTGAGTTCAGGATTATATACAATCTGCACAATCCCAGATCGATCCCGCAAATCGACAAATATTAATCCACCATGATCACGCCTTGTGTCAACCCAACCGTTAAGAACAACTTCCTGTCCTACCTGTTCTAAACTAATCTCCGTTGCACTATGAGTCCTTTTCATTTCGTTCTTCCTCCCAATCTATGCCAAAATCTTTTTTATCGTTTGCATAAGGTCTTCTGATTCCACCGAGAACTGTTCTTTAGAATTCATATCCCGCAGGGTGAAAATCCCCTGTTCAATCTCATCTCTTCCCAGAAGCAAAACAACGCGCGCCCCAAGTTTATCCGCGTATTTCATCTGGGCTTTGGCACTACGGCCTGTATAATCGCGATTGGCCATTATACCATTTTGCCGAAGCTGTTGAAGCACCTTTTGCCCATCCATTTCAAATTCGGGATCAAAAACGGCAACAAAAACGCTCTTTGCCGGTTGCAATTCCGCCTCTTGCTGCGCCAATGCAAGGAGTAAACGCTCCATCCCGATAGCAAAGCCAATCCCAGGCAAATCAGGACCTCCACATTCCTGAACAAGATCATTATAACGTCCTCCCCCGCCAACCGCACTCCCGATGTGAGGAAGATTAATCTCAAAAGCTGTGTTGGTATAATAATCAAGTCCGCGAACCAGGTTGTTATCGTGTATATAAGGTATATCCAACTCATCCAAGCCGTTTTGCACAACATTATAATGTGTCCGGCAGGCTTCACAAAGGCTGTCATAGATAACCGGATAGCCCTTAATCGCCTCATGACAGCTTGCGTTTTTACAATCCAGCACCCTGAGCGGATTTTTCTCAAAACGATTTTGACAATCTTTGCATAATTGATCTCGAACAGGGCGAATATGTTCCACCAGTTTATTTCGATATATTTCCCTGCATTGCGGACACCCCACTGAATTCAGATGAAGTTCATAATCCTTCAATCCAAGATTCGTTAGAATCTGTACCAGCAGAGAAATGATTTCTATATCCAGATAGGGGCTCTGGGATCCAAATGCTTCTACTCCGAATTGATGAAACTGCCTGTATCTGCCTGCCGCAGGACGATCATAACGGAACATAGGTCCAGAATAATACCACTTCACCGGCATGACACCACCATACACGCTGTGTTCAATCAGCGCTCTTGTACAAGACGCTGTCCCTTCCGGGCGGAGAGTCACAGAGCGTCCCCCTTTATCCTGAAACGTATACATCTCTTTGCTGACAATATCAGTGGTTTCTCCAACCCCTCGTTCAAACAGTTCTGTATGTTCAAAAATAGGAAAGCGGATTTCCTGGAAACCAAAAACCTCAGCTGTATCCGCTAAAACCTTCTCTATATATTGCCATCTGCATGATTCTGCTGGCAGAATATCATAGGTACCTCTTGGTGCTTTTATCTGCATTCTGTATCCTCCGAACTTAATATTCTCTGGATAATTCTAATTTAAGCCCCTAAGCTTGTCAACTTTAGCATTTACCAAGCGATCAACCGAATCTATATAGGTAATGGGATCTTTTGCATTATGCGAGTTGGTTAAGGTCCACCCATCCGGACAGACAAACTTGCTGGAGGCACTCCCCCCCATACCCAGAATGGTTTGCCTTTCTTCCATCACCTGAATGTTATAAACACAGTAATGACCAGGTAAACTATAGCCGATGTTTTCCATGTTTGCCTTCATATACTTTTGGCGATACAGATAGTATGGATCAAAGCCATTCTCCTGAAGGGTCTGGCGCAGATAGTGTATACCACCGGCAACCATTTCTATTGCGCTTTCCAGTTTAGTGAGTCCTTCCGTTATCGCCAACTGCGAGCCCCGTTTGACAGCCAGACTATGCACCGTCACATTCGTAGGTTTCAACTTTAATACTTCCCTGGTTGTATGCAATAGATCCAGCATTCCTTCTCCTGGTAGCCCTACAATGAGATCCATGTTAATCTCCTCAATGCCTACCTGCCTTGCCCAATCGACGGCCTGAACAATATCCTGACTGGTATGATTTCGGCCAATACGCTTTAAGGTATGATCATTCATGGTTTGTGGATTGACACAGATGCGATTAACTCCCAACGAAAAAAGCTTGTTTATCTTTTTAAGTGATAAGGTATCCGGTCTCCCTGCCTCAACAGTAATCTCTCTTGTATCTTCTGTGATATATTTTTCATACAGAACGGAAAAAACCTCTTCTAAATCCTTTTCCGATAATATCGTGGGGGTTCCACCACCCAAATAGATAGCATCTACCTTCAGGTTTAAGGATTTCACGGAATCTCCGACTTCGTTCAATTCCTTTTTCAGGGCCTCCAGAAAAGGGGGAACTTCTTCTTCGTAATTTTTGAGAATTGCACCGGGGAAAGAGCAATAATAACAGCGCGTAGGACAAAATGGAATGCCTATATAGATGCTTATACTTCTTTGATGGTCTTCGTTATCTGGTAGATAGGGACGATTATTTTTAGCAATCTCACATAACAATTGTGCTTTAGACTTATCCATCAGATATTCTGACTGCATACGCTGTTCCAGTTCGTCAGCTTTTGTGCCCTGGTCCAAAAAACGATGCACTGTTTTTACTGGGCGTACTCCTGTTAAAATCCCATACGGATTAATATTCTTCTGCAAATGTTTACACAGCAATCTGAAAGCAAATTTTCTCAGCTCTATTTTTCTGTTTATTTCCGGCTGTTTGACGGTCGTATCAAACACCGCCCTATCCGCTGTGCTCACATTTTGATCTTCAATTTTACCCTTGATTACAAACTGTTGTCCTTCTTCACAGCATTCTATCTCCATAAAAACATTACCTTCTCCAACACCACGCCTGATCTCCGCCCCCGGAAACCCCAGCCGAAAAAGCTCATGAATACTGGCATAATATTCAGAAGGCACCACATTAACCAAAACAACCATTCCGTTCCCTCCAAAATCAGGATCTCTTAAAAAACAAGTATCACAGTTGACCGATTATGCGTCATAAAGTTGGACAGTTGGTTAGTTGGACAGTTGGAACGGTTCAGAAGGGATATCAATATAATCTCCCCCCCTTACTCGGCAGACTATTTCAATAAGGAGTAAGGAGTTAGGGGTGAGGGGTGAGGAAAATGTTTTACGCGAAGCGTCTAACCCCCTAACTCTTAACCCCTTACCCCTTACCAAAGCTAGGTTAATCCCTGCCGCGGAGCGGATCAGCGTGAGAACGGAAACAGACTCCAAAAGCAAAAAAGGTGCTAGGCTCTTAACTTATTCAGAAAATATAATTGGTTTCCATTACGTATTGCGAATAAGTTAGGAGCCTGGCTCCCTTCATGCAGCGTTACCACCCAATGATCTAGATACGCAGAGTTCCAATATTATTGGGGTCAAACACCGCTTGTCCCATTCTACACCCTATTCAGTTTTCCAACTTTCCAACTAACTAACTAACCAACTTTATGACACATAATCTGTCAACTGCTACGTGATTAAAAAATAAAGAAGGGCTTTTAGCCCTTTCTCTATAAACATTATACAATTGGGTGGCTTGCGACACCAGTGAATCGTGTTCATTCAGCGCGATTATAGGAACGGGTTGTTTTGTCTTTCAAATCCAATGGTGGTTGCGGGGCCGTGACCTGGGTAACAGACAACATCGTCTTCATAGCACAAGAGTTTTTCCTTAATCATTTTAATGAGCAAAGGGTGAGAGCCGCCGGGAAAATCTGTTCGGCCAATGGAACTCTGGAACAAGGTATCCCCCACAAAGATCGTCTTATCTGTTTTCAGACATATCCCACCCGGGCTGTGTCCTGGCGTATGAATCACTTCTAGTTCTACAGTGTTTCCTATTTTAATAATATCTCCTTCATTAATAAACTCATCTGCGGCAGGAGATGTTACTTTTGTTCCCATTAAAAAGGAAAAGTTTTTGGCCGGATTCACCAGCATCTTGGCGTCGTCTTTATGGATTAAGATTTTAGCTCCGGTTGCCTTCTGTACGCCTTCGTTACCACCAATGTGGTCAATATGCCCATGGGTGTTAATAATATACTTAGCAGTCAGGTTATCCTGTTTCAGCAGGTTAAGGATCGCTTTGGGATTTCCTCCCGGATCAATAACGGCAACTTCTTTGGTTTCTTCACACCCAACAATGTAACAGTTCACTGCCATTGAACTAATTTCTAAACCTTTCAGTATCACTTTTAAACGCTCCTTTTAAAAGTTTTTTTCGCTGTCCAATAAAATGGTACAGGGTCCTTCATTGTCAATTCGAACCATCATATTCGCACCAAAAACACCTGTCTCCACTTTGATCACCTTAGCTCTGGCATAATCTACAGCATAGTTAAAAAGTTTCAGCGCTGCATCTGGCTCTTCTGCGTCAGAAAATCCCGGCCTTCTGCCTTTACGTACATCTCCATAGAGAGTAAACTGACTCACCATTAATAGTTCTCCCTCTACATCAAGAAGGGAACGATTCATTTTTCCATCTTCATCTTCAAAGATTCTTAAATTGATTATTTTATCAACAATATATTCTGCTTCCTGCTGACTATCTCCTTTTTTTACAGCCAGTAAAACCATTAAGCCACGATCAATTTGAGCCTTTTGCTCTCCCTCAACTACCACATTGCTAAATGCGGCCTTTTGTACAACTGCCCGCACGCTTATTCACTCCTATCTTCACCTGGTAATACTCTTTTCACTTCAATGACGTCCTTTATCTTTTGAATTCTCTGTTTTACTGCATTAAGATGACCCATATCCATGATCTCCAACTTCAAATTAATGACAACCATATCATTTTTCGTAACACGTGAAAACACCGAGTTAATGCGTATTCGTGTATCTGCAATAACATTCATTACATCGGTCGTCAACCTCGAACGATCAACCGCCTTCACTTCTAATTCCACCACATATACTCCTCTTGAACTGGCCCATTCTACCTCAAGAATGCGATCCTTTTCTTCTTTCATATAATGCTGCATATTGGGACAATCCACTCTATGTGCGGACACACCACGTCCGCGAGTAATATATCCTACGATGTCATCTCCAGGCAACGGATTACAACACCGCGCCAGACGAATCATCACATCATCCACGCCTTTGATCGTAATGGTAGATGTCTCTCGATCTTTATGGGTTGAACTAGACTCGACCACCGGTATTTTTAAGATATCTTCAACCTGTGTATCCTGAAAATAGATGTCTTTGATTTTATTCGTGACCTGATTGGCCGTTAAACTTCCTTCTCCAATGGCTGCATAAAGATCGTCCACAGCATTTAGCGAAAATCTGTCCGCTACGGGCGATAATTTAGATTGTTTCAGTAATTCCCTGGGTGCAAAATGTTTCTTTTTCAGATCACTTTCCAGGAGATCATGCCCTTTAATAATATTATCCTGTCTTTTTTCTTTTTTAAACCACTGTTTTATCCGACTTTTCGCAGAAGAAGTCTTTACGAAATTGAGCCAGTCGGGGGTTGGCCCGGCAGAACTTTTTGAGGTGATAATCTCAATAATATCTCCGTTGCCCAGAGGAAGATCAAGCGGTACAATACGTCCGTTCACTCTTGCTCCAGTACATCTATGTCCTACCTCTGTATGGACCCGATATGCAAAATCAACCGGACATGATCCTTTGGGCAGTTCAATAACAGCACCTTTGGGTGTAAAAACAAAAACAGTATCATCAAACAGATCAATCTTTAAGGACTCCATGAATTCCTGTTCATCATTAACATCCTGCTGCCATTCCAGGATCTGTCTCAACCATGATAGCTTTTCTTCAAATTTCTTATCTTTTTCTTTTCCTCCGGTAGTTCCTTCTTTATATCGCCAGTGGGCAGCAAATCCATGTTCAGCTGTTCGATGCATTTCCCAGGTGCGAATCTGTACCTCAAAGGGTTCTCCTCCCTGTCCGATTAATGTCGTATGCAAAGATTGATACATGTTGGGTTTGGGGGTAGCGATATAATCCTTAAAACGTCCCGGCAGTGGCTGCCACATCGTATGAATCACACCCAGCACGCCATAACAATCCCTGACCTCATTCACAATGACACGAATGGCGATTTTGTCATAGATTTCATCAATGGTTTTATTTTGTTTCAGCATCTTTTTATAAATACTATAGATATTTTTAGGTCTTCCTGCAATGTCCCCCTGAATTCCTATTGGTTCAAGCCCTTCTTTAATCTGCTGTTTGAGGGCATTCACATAATCCTCACGTTCTTTTCTCTTGGCCTTTAAACGGCGGGATATTTCATAATACATTTCATGATCTAGGTATAAAAAAGCCAGGTCCTCGAGTTCCCATTTGAATCGAAAAACCCCTACCCTGTGCGCTAGCGGCGCATAGATTTCCATGGTTTCACGGGCGATTTCTTTTTGTTTATATTCAGATTGATAGACAAGGGTCCGCATATTATGAAGCCGGTCGGCCAATTTTATCAGAATCACTCTGATATCTTTGGCCATGGCAACGAACATTTTTCTCAAGTTTTCCGCCTGAGCCGCTTCCCTTGATTTGAATTCAATTTTACTGAGTTTGGTAACCCCATCCACTAGGAGAGCAATTTCTTCACCAAACTCCTGTTCTAATGTCAGATAAGTGATGTTTGTATCTTCAATGACATCATGTAAAAGCGCAGCACAAATAGAAGCTGTATCCATTTCAATGTCTGTCAGTATCAGGGCAACCTCCACAGGATGAATGATATAGGGTTCACCTGAAATTCTCTTTTGCTCTGAATGCGCTGTATAAGCACATTGATACGCCTTTTCTATTAGCTGAATATCAGCTTTTTGATCATATTGTTTAACTTTTTGTATAATATTGTCTACGCTCATTTTCATCACCAGATTTGACATTGATCTAATTCCTCTTCCCATTCACTAAAAACACTTTTTTCTACCATGCCTTCTAAAAAGTATGGTGAATCATAAATATTTAGCTTCTGATTTTCTATGTTCATAAACTTTATTGCAATAATACTACCTCTTTTTTGATAACGGCACAAGCCCAGATCAGCCAGTATATGCAATGCAGACATTAATTCCAGGGAAGTAAAATCTTGTTGAAAGTTAACCTTCATTTCTTCTACCAGAGATTCTATGCTTTCTTGAATTGTATTTTGTTTTTTTCTCGCCAAAAAATCGAAGACCGCTTTAACTCGTTGGGAATTAGGATAAATCTTCTCTAAATAGGCCCGGTTAAAGGTTACAGAATTCTTCGCAAATATTACCTCGATAGGGATCGAACCGTCTGTTTGCAGCCCTTCTGTTAAACCATTAATTTCATATCTCCCAAAAGGGCAATCTGCCAAAATAAGGGTGTCCTCTTTGGACAGTGGAAGCAAAACACCTGAATGATGTCCATCACTTATCAAGATTCGTTGTTCGCTATTTATAATCTGTTTTCTTAACCGCTTTCTCTCATTAAAATCAACCTGACCAGCCTCAACCAGTGCGTCAGGGAAATCATGTACTAGCTTTTTTCGGGTTCCAGGAAGATTACAATAAACGATTGTTTTCCCGGTATTACAAATCCGTTCCTTTTCACCTCTGACCAGAGAAACACATTGACCTTGATAAATGCGTTCAATTTCTTTGTCACCAGATTCACCTGTAACCATTTCCTCATCAAATTTTCCCATCAAGAAAATCTTTCGCAACTGATTCGGAAAGGCAAAACGTTTCCTATAATATTGTATGTAGGAAACAGTAGAAAGAAATATCTGATGGCCTCCCCGTTGAAATACCTGCTCAACTTCCATTCTCTCCCATGGCAAGCTTTGTCCATGCAATAGCCTAATTTGACGTTCTCGAAAACAATGGTGAACCATAGGAAGATATCTTGTTAATTGACGATAATCGGAAAAGACGAGGAGTACAGGACGAGAGTATTCCAACTCCTGTTCCACAGTTTGCAACCACGCATAAGGAGAAGATCGTTTGGCAAAATACTGGCAGTGCGGAACGGCAGGATAGAGATCCTTAATCTTCAGTTGTAGTTTTTGCATCCCTCGAAACTCATTTAAATCAAGCTCAACCGCCAGGTCAAATTTCCGATGCATTACTACAGCATCGTACCCTTCTCCGGCCCGAAACTGGATGGCATTAATTCCTGCTTGACCTACCCTGCATTTAAAATGTTGTTTTTCCGTTCCAACCCGCACAACATTATTAATTTCAGCAGATTGAAGCAAAAACAAAGGAACAGGATTTCCCTCACCAAAAGGTTCCAAACATTGAAGCTCTTCCCATAACGCTAAGCTCATCTCGTTTTCTTCAATCTCCATATCCATCGTCAGTAAGCTGCCCTCTATTGCGTTAATATTACGTTTCCCATATTCCTGTAACATCTCATAAAAAGAATCAAATTGCTCCCTAGCCATATTCAATCCTGCGGCCATCATATGTCCGCCAAATCCATTTAACGCACATGAGCAATGGTTCAGGGCACTATAGAGGTTGAACCCCCCTCTACTTCTGGCAGAGCCACGCCCCTCATTTTCCTCCCATGAGATGACAATCGTAGGCCGATCAAAACGTTCTGCCAGTCTTGAAGCAACGATCCCAATAACACCTTCATGCCACCTATCACCGTCTACTACCAGCACAGGGTCTGATTGGCGGGATGGATTGACTTCAATCTGTTGAACCGCTTCTCGAAAAATTGTATCCTCGACGGATTTTCTCTCCTCATTGAGCTGGCAAAGAAGCCTCGCAAGCCGAGTCCCTTCCTTGGAATCAGTGGTCAGCAGAAGTTCAATCGCCAACCGTGCACTCTGCATCCGACCTGCAGAATTCAAACGAGGCCCCAGTACAAATCCAATATGCCAGCTTTTTATGGGACAATCGATTAAGTTTGTCTCTTTCATTAGCGCCTGAAGTCCCTTGCGGCTTGTATTTCTCAGCATCTCTAAGCCCTGTTTCACCAGGACACGATTTTCATAAACAAGCGGGACGATATCAGCTACTGTCGCCAGGGTAACTAGGTCTAACCATTGCATACTAGAACTGCCAGGCAGTACTTTTACCGTAAGCGCAGTGGCCAGTTTAAAAGCTACGCCTACGCCTGCCAGATCTTTAACCCGTTGAATATTATCGTTTTTGGGATTCACAATCGCCACTGCATCTGGTTGAACCTCCGCAGGGGTGTGATGATCAGTAATGATCACATCCATCCCTAATGTATGGGCAAGGTTCACCTCTTCGACCGAGGAAATCCCACAGTCAACCGTGATCAGCAGGGTATAGCCTTGCTGGGCTAGTTTTTCAACCGCCGCTTTATTCATGCCATACCCTTCACTAAAACGATCCGGCACATAATAATCTATAGGATGATGAAGACTGGCAAAGCATTCCATTAGAAGAACCACACTGCATATCCCATCAACATCATAGTCTCCATAAACAACAATCTTCTCCCCAGCATCAATTGCCTTCTGTATTCTCTCTACCGCTTCACGCATCCCTTTAAGCAAAAAGGGATCAGTCAACTGCAAAGGAGAACATTGAAGAAAAGCCTCCGCATCTAACGCATTAGCAAATCCCCGATTGATCAACAACTTAGCCAGTACATTCGAGATCTTGAGCCCTTCACTCAAACCCAAAACATCATTCATATCACATGATTGAACCTTCCAATTCCCTATCACAAAAAAACTCCCTATTTATCATATTCTATTAACAACTCGACTTCACATTAGGCAGATAAAGCGAAATAAGAGAGGTTGAATGGACGCGGACTCACGCGGACTTTTTGGACCTTCGCGGACCTTTTTATTGGTCTTTACTTAAAACTTTATTAAAACCGCAGAAAAATTTTAAGCCTCGACGGATTGAAAAACGAAAGCTAACTCCTTCTGGATGAGTCAGGGTGAGTCAGGGGACGGTTCCTTGACTCACCGAAAAAAACTATTGAAATCCAACTCCATAAGCAAAAAAGGTGCTAGGCTCTTAACTTATTCAGAAGATATAATTGGTTTCCATTATTTATTTCGAATAAGTTAGGAGCCTGGCTCCCTTCATGCAGCGTTACCACCCAATGATCTAGATACGCAGAGTCTCCAATAAGTTTACAAATGGGGTCAGACTCCATTTGTAAACATGAAAAATCGTCCCATTTAAAAATTATAAAAAAAGTCCGCGAAAGTCCATTAGGTCCGCGTCAGTCCACGTCTATTCAACTTCTCTCCTTGTTGCGCATTATCTGTCTACTGCACAGTTGTTTTATAATTATTCTTTTCATTATATATGAAAATCGACAGGTTTTGACGGGTGAATTTTATTAGGTTAAGTTGTACAATAGTGTTGAACGATAAAAGGAGGAAAACAGCGTGACAGAAGAACTGCTTAATCGGATTAATGAACTGGCAAGAAAGAAGCGTGCAGAAGGCCTTACTTTGGAAGAACAGCAGGAACAACAAGCATTGTATAAAGTCTACCTGGGTGATATTCGCAAGCAGGTTGATATATCTCTGCAGGGCGCAGGCTATGAACCTACCAAAAGGGAAAAGAACTAATTGAGTAATTTCTGACCCATATCGCCTGATTATTAAAACAGCAAGAAGCAGCCATTTAATGGTTTGCTTCTTTTTTATTCCCAATAACTATCCCCTCCTCAAAAAGGGAGGGGATAGTTATTGGGAATGGAAATAAGGGTTAAGAAATAAGCAATATTAATAAATATTGCAAGTATAGCTTATTGCTTGAGAATATACTCAAAGCCTTCCCCAATCATGACGACTTCGCCCTTTTGATTGACACACTTGGTTTCCAATTTCACTGTGTGTTTTTCTTCATTCTTTTCTATAATTGTTGCTGTTGCTGTGATCGTATCATTGATATAAACAGGTTTGGTAAATTTAATATTCTGTTTGGCATAGACATTTCCAAACGTAGCTTTGGTAACCGCATTAGAGATCAATCCAAGAACCAGAACTCCTGGAACCAACACATCACCAAACTGGGTGGTCTTGCTGTATTCTTTATCAATGTGAACAGGATTCATATCACCGGTTAAACCCACCCACAAGATTACATCTGTTTCGGTAATGGTTTTTGTAAAACCTTCAGCATCGCCAACGTTAAGATCTTCCCAACGTTTAATCTGATAAGCCATATTTTGCACCTCCCTTATCTAAGAATGTTATTGCTGATTACAACTCTCTGAATTTCACTGGTTCCTTCGTACAGTTCCGTGATCTTTGCATCTCTCATGATTCTCTCAACTGGATATTCACGTGTATATCCATAGCCGCCATGAATTTGCACAGCCTGGTTGGCTACTTTATTAGCTGTTTCAGATGCTTTAAGTTTTGCAATGGCCGCATCCATTCCATAATCAAGATGTTCGCTCTTTCTAAAAGCAGCATCATAAGTGAGCAATCTGGATGCTTTGATGTCTACAGCCATGTCCGCCAGTTTAAACTGGATAGCTTGCAACGAAGCCAAAGGTTTGCCAAACTGCACTCTCTGTTTGGCATAATCCCGTGCAATTTCAAATGCACCCTGAGCAATACCTACTGACTGAGCAGAAATACCTATTCTTCCGCCGTCTAATGTCTGCATCGCAATCTTGAACCCCTGTCCTTCTTTACCCAGAAGGTTCTCTTTGGAAATACGGCAATCCTCAAAAACCAGGTCACAGTTCTGTGTCCCTCTTAAACCCATTTTCTTTTCAAACTTCCCAAAGGTAAAGCCAGGCGTACCCTTTTCGACAATGAACGCACTAAAAGCTTTGCTTTTCAATTCCTTTGGACCTGTGCGTGCAAAAACGACATAGGTATCAGCTGATTCTGCATTCGTGATAAAGATTTTTCTTCCGTTTAAAATGTAGCTATCTCCATCCAGATCTGCCTTGCAGGTCATAGCGATTGCATCGGAACCCGCTCCTGCCTCCGTGAGACCAAAAGCTCCCAATTTTGTTCCTTCTGCCAGAGGAACAAGGTATTTCATCTTTTGTTCCTCGGTACCAAATGCCCAGATCGGCCATGCACCCAGGCTCACATGGGCTGAAAGGGTATCTGCTGCGGAAGCATCAACTCTGCCAAGTTCCTCAACGGCTATGGCATAGGCAACAAAATCCATGCCGGCACCGCCGTATTTTTCTTCGAAAGGAATGCCGGTAAGGCCTAATTCACCCATCTTGTCATAAATGTTGCGATCAAAATATTCCTTTTCATCTCTATCCACGACACTAGGTGCAACTTCACCTTCTGCAAAGTCTCTGACTGATTGTCTGATCATTTCTTGCTCGTCAGTTAAACGGAAATCCATAGTATAAAACCTCCTCCAATAATTTCAACAGCCACAAACTCAACTTTCCCATTTGACTTCGAAAACAGCTTAACTGGAAAGACTTGAATCGGTCAAGCAAAAAGCCGAGTTACAAACATATAATAATCTAAAACCTTAAACCATAGACACGTTCAAAATCTTCTATTAACCCATCTCTGAATTGAGGGTCGGCAATAGCAATTAACCGTTTTGCTCTTTCTGCAATATGCTGTCCTCTTAGATGGGCAACTCCATATTCTGTAACAACGTAATCCACATCATTTCTCGGCGTAGTAATCGCATCTCCGGGTAAGAAATGCGGAACGATCTTAGATATTGTACCATTTTTCGCAGTCGCAGGCATGGCAATAATTGATTTGCCACCTTTTGACCAGGCTGCACCACGGACAAAATCCATCTGACCTCCAATTCCGCTAAACTGTTTTCCTCTAATGGTTTCAGCACAAACCTGTCCCATCAGATCAACCTGTATCGCTGAATTTACTGAAAAAACATTATCATTCAAGCTAATTACGTGTGAATTATTTATATAATCAACGGGATAGAATTCAACCCCGGGATTTTCATTCAGCCATTCGTATAACTCAGTAGTTCCGGATGCAAACGTAGCAACCGCTTTATTTTTATGAATTGCCTTATACTTGTTGGTAATGTTTCCAGATTGAATTAATTCCATCGCTCCATCAGAGATTAATTCGGTATGAATGCCCAGATCATTTTTGTCAGTCAGAAAACCCATAATTGCATTGGGTATTGCTCCCATCCCCAGCTGCAAACAGGCACCATCATCGACAAGACCAGCAATGTTTTTTCCTATAGCTTCTTCAACTGCACCAATACCAGGTTTAGGCATAACATGCAGTTTACGATCACTTTTAATAAAATAATCAATTTCCGATACATGGATTAAACTATCCCCATAGGTACGAGGCATTTGTGCATTAACCTCGGCGATAACAAGACGAGCTGCATCCACTGCGGCTCTTTCATAATCTACAGAGATACCAAGACTACAATACCCATGTGCATCCGGTACGGAAACGTGAATCACTGCCACAGTAATTGGCACGACTCCATTTCTATACGCTTCCGGACAATCTGAAAAATGCATCGGAACAAAGGTAGCTCGTCCTTCATGGACAGCTTTTCGTGTTTTACTGCCCGCAAAAACAGTTTCATGTCGTAACCACTTTGGGTTGACATCTTCCTGACAATATAGAGATGGTCCCATGGCTAACCCATGAATAACTACAACATCTTCCAATTTTTCCTGATTTTCAACCATGGCTTCAGACATGATTTGTGGTTCACCAGTGGCATGTCCATAGGAGATGCGATCTCCCTTCTGCAATAACGCCACTGCTTCACCGGGACTAATCGTCCTGGTATCAAAATATTCTCTCCAGCTCATAATCATACTCCCCTTCAGCAATCATTTTTCTATCTATTCTTATTCGACGACTTATTTTAAAGACAAAGATAACCTCCATCTACATTTAACAATTGACCTGTAATATAATTTGAAGCATCTGATGCCAGAAAGATCAGCGATCCAAGCAATTCTTCAGGTTGGGCCCACCTTCCCATAGGAATACGGCTTGTTAAGTTATCGAAAACAGCTTTGTCCTCTATTAGTTTTGTATTGAGCTCGGTTAAAACGTACCCAGGTGCCAGTGCATTCACATTAATGTTGTAGGTTGCCCATTCCAACGCCAGTACTTTAGTCAGTTGAAGAACGCCACCCTTGGAGGCTGCATACGGAGCACGTTCCGGTTGGGCAACCGATGATAGCAGAGAAGCGATATTGATAACCTTGCCGTTCTTTTGTTCCATCATTATTTTTCCAACAGCTCGGGAACAAAGAAAGGTTCCTTTCAGATTCACATTAATGACTGCGTCCCAGTCCTCTTCACTCATCTCCACAACAGGCCCCCGTCGATTGATGCCTGCATTATTGACAAGAATATCAACAGTGCCAAATACCCCAACTACTTCTTTAACCATTTCATTCACGCTGGATGCATCGCTTACATCCACCCGAAATACGATAGCTTCTCCGCCCAGACGACGAATTTCACTCGCTACGCTACCAGCAGCATCCAGATTGCGAGCAGCAACAACGACTTTTGCCCCAGCCATAGCAAGCGCTTTTGCCATAGTCTCTCCTAACCCTCGTCCTGCACCAGTAACAATCGCCACTTTCCCATCAAGTCTAAACATCGACTCCATACGTTGAGCGCCTCCTCTTTAATCAATAGACTCTCGGCATTCG
The DNA here is from genome assembly GCA_034659475.1 of Bacillota bacterium. Lineage (GTDB taxonomy): Bacteria > Bacillota > Syntrophomonadia > Syntrophomonadales > Syntrophomonadaceae > JAYEHK01. The sequence continues at coordinate 41,010 of JAYEHK010000053.1, forward strand.
CCAAGGCCGGCAGTTCCTAGCATCAGCTAAGAGCTACTTTTTTGTTTTCCTCCAATAATATCTATACATTCATCTCCTTTTTATGGGATAAATGTAATCCTTAATGCGGTTTAATATAAATTCAAAAAGTTATTTCGTGTATTTACCAGTTATGTGGTAAATACACTTGACATTTCTGATTTCTCCCCATAATCGCGATGAAGGGCATTCACAACTGCCCTATCTCAAAGCGATAGGAGAGATTTTATGTTACCCGTTATTCGTTCTCATTCAGAGTACCAGGCTTTTGTTGTTAAGCATTTAAAATTCCATTATACAGGTGGCGTTCTTTGCATCATTTCTGCAGATTAGGATCTAATCAAAAAGTTTTGGATTACTGATTTGTCGCAAACGTTTTCTATTATGAAGAACCATTATTCATCTCGTGGCCCTTTGGCTCATGATCCGGCTGATCTGCTTAGATCTTATCTACTGATGCTTCAAACCGGCACATTTTCTATTACCGACTGGGTTGATAATATGCGCAGGGTTCCTCTTTATGCCATTTTAAGTGGCTTTACTCCCGGAAAAACACCTGGTATTGGTACTTTTTATGATTTTTTCAAGCGTCTCTGGTTAACTAAATTGCCTAATTTTACTCCCAAGAAAAAACGCAAACGTAAAAAGCCTAAAAAGGATAAGAAAAAAGGTGAAAAAGCTCCTACTACTACCACTAGTAAGGTTGCAAAATTGGTCGCATGTATTGAACGGTCCCAATCACGTAAAAGACTTCTGCCTTTTGATCAAATACATACGTTGTTCAAGCAACTCTTTGTACGCCCTTCGGCACAAAAGGGACTTCTGGGCGATACCCAAAATCTTTGTTTAGCTGGCGATGGTACTCCTTTGCGAACTTCGGTTTATCCTCGCAGTAAACGCACCTGTAATTGTCGTGAAAACGGTATTTATGATTGTGATTGTCTCCGTATCTACTCTCAACCCGATTGTGATACCGGTTGGGATAGTTACCGTGAATGTTTCTTTAATGGCTATCATCTTTACATGTTTACGACTTCTTCAAGCAAGTATGATCTTCCGGTTTATCCACATTTACACAAAGCTTCAAGGCATGATTCTGTTTCTTTGCTTCTTACTTTTGAAGAACTTCAACAAAGACATCCCGATTGGAATGTTTCCAGGGTTTTGCTTGATGCTGCACATGATGCTATGCCGATCTACCACTATTTCAACAAACATAAGATTGTTCCGCTCATTGATTTAAACAAACGAAACGCAGGAAACACCAAATACAAAGATGATTTCTCAATTTCTCCAGCTGGTATTCCTATTTGTAAGAAAGGTCTGGAGATGAAAAACAACGGTTATGATCATACTCGTGGTCGTCGTAAGTATCGCTGCCCTTTGGTTAAAAAGGGTGTCGTTACTTGCGATTCTCCCTGTTCCGAATCTCCTTATGGCAGGTGCGTTTATACTTACACCCAGGATAATCTCCGCTTGTTCCCAACCATTGCCCGCGACAGCAATGAGTGGAAGAACACCTACAAACGTCGAACTACCGTGGAACGTTCAAACAAGCGAGAAAAGGTTAACTATATGCTGGAAGCTGGCAGGCACCGTTCTACTAAAATGTGGACAATCCGCCTTTACGGCATTATTATATGTCAACACATGGATGCCTGGTTTAAGGAGAGTAATCTGGAACTTCAGTCAACTCTACTTACAGCTTAAAGCCGTTTTTTATCAAAGAGCTTTTCTTTCAAAAGTGTGGAGCTTGAAATTTTCTAAACTCGACGCTTGTTTTCGTTTGCCTATTTTTAGACCGCTGAATATTTTCGATTCTTCCCTAGTGATTTTCCATGGATTTGGGTTCCATTTATTCCTGCTTCTGTGTTTTGTTCTGGGCTAATTCCGAGAGTCTATTATAAGCTGTAATATTAAATGCAAAACATTAACCCTTCCTGTATTCTGGATTAACCACATGAATCGGATCTTTTCCGGATATCACTCGTGCTACCTCCTCACCTGCTTTGGTTTGAAGATTTTGTTGTGACTCCTCCGTATACCAGGCAGCATGAGGTGTTATGATGATATTATCAAGCGTTAACAGACGATTGTCGGCTGTGAGCGGTTCTTGTTCACTAACATCAATGCCTGCAGCAGCAATCAGTTGGTTTTGCAAAGCCTCTGCCAGAGCCTCTTGATCCACCAGTACCCCTCGGGCAGTATTTATAAAAACAGCGGTCGGCTTCATTTTTTGAAAGACCTCTCGATTAAACATATGGTGGGTGGATGCATTCGCCGGACAATGAACTGATATATAATCCGAACTCTTAATTAGAGTGCTGAAATCAACCATCTCCACCCCATATTCCCGGGCCATTTGTTCAGACAAATAAGGATCAAACACCTGCACTTCGATACCAAACGCCATAGCGCGTTTCGCAACCAAACGCGCAATATTGCCAAAGGCGATCAAGCCCAGTTTTTTACCCTTAAACCGATATAACGGTTTGGTCAGTTTATAATTCCAGGTTCCCTGCTTAACAGTCTGGTCCATATTAAGCAGTTTTCGCCCACATGCCATCAAAAGAGCCATTGTATGATCAGCTACCTCTTCCAACCCATAGTCAGGCACATTAACCACCGGAATACCATATTCTGCAGCCGCCTCTAAATCGATACTATCAACACCTATACCATAGCGAACGATTACTTTACAACGCTGCAAACTTTCAATCACCAGCCGTGTAACACATGCATATTGAACAAGCAGGGCATCCGCTTCGCATGCACTGGCAATCAGCTCATCCTCTGTTTTACATTGACAGGGGATCAGTTCCGCATCAACTACATCTAACTGCTCCTTTTCCCAGCGAAGGGTTTCGTATTCATAATCTGTGACGACTACCTTAAAACGTTTCATTTTCGTACCCCACCTTATTTATTTATATAAAACCTTCATATCCTTATCTGCATTATAATAAAACAGCTTATCTTGCGTGTTGAATAATAAGAAACTATTACTCATTAATGAAAAATAGTCATTTTTTCATCCATTAGCGCAAAATCCTTTTATTATTTTTTGTTATTCTTTGGATTCGTTGATGAATTAGAAAATACGAAGTGAAAACGCACCCTACGGGTACCACTGATATTCTCTTTGGTCGTTTAAATAGGATGCAGATTAACGCTGATGTTCGCAGATTAACGCTTAATTTTATAAAATATAAAAACAACGGTAATCAATGTCCTAAGCCACGACCGGAGAGAGTATCAGTGGCATCTGCAGGATGCGTTAAATTCGTTTCCATCCTCGGATGCCCACTAATTTTCATCGGTGGTTGTGTCCTTCGGTCATGGATCTTTTTCCCACTTTCGTACATCAATTAATAAGCTTATCTGATAGCTGACATCACATCAGAAAAGCATACTAAATTTCGCCGATGTGAATATATTTAGCAAAGGAATGTGTATAAAAAATGGTGAAGAGGTGAATCTGGTGGCAAATATGAGAAATATGTTTCCAGGGGGAAATAGTTGTTGTGGTTTTTTCTCATTCTATCAATATATGATACCCGAAACCGCTTGCAGAAAGGTTATTCTCAAAGGAGGTCCGGGCGTTGGCAAATCGACATTAATGAAAAACCTGGGAAACGCTTTTTCAAAACAGGGTCATGATGTTGAATTCCATTGGTGTTCCTCTGATAATCAATCTCTTGATGGTATTGTAGTAGGAGATCAAAATGTCTGTGTTCTTGATGGGACTGCCCCACACACTGTTGACCCCCGATTTCCAGGAGCATTTGACGAGATCATTAATCTCGGAGAATGCTGGGACGAAACACAGTTGGTTAACAATCGGGATAAAATTATCACACTCACAAAGTCCATTTCAAAATGTTTTGAGCGTGCTTATAACCGACTAAAGGAAGCCCAGTTTGGATATCTTGAATGTAAAGCCTATACCGCAGAAGCAACTCAAACAGGAAAAGCCAATCGAAATATCCTGGCACTGGCAGATGAGTTTTTGCAGCATGCATCAAAACTTGATAGACCTCCAAGACATCTGTTTGCTGCAGCCATTACACCGCAGGGTGTTGTTAATACCGTTGACAGTCTGATAGGAAAAACAGACCTGCTTTTTGCGGTTAAAGGAAATCCTGGTTCAGGTGTAAAGGAATTGTTTAATTATATCGTTCAACTTGCTTCATTAAATGAAATCTACCTTGAAATATACCATTCGCCCTTTAATCCAGAAGAAATTGATCTTATTCTTTTGCCTCACAACCACACAGCACTTATTGATATTTCTGGTTGGATAGTTAATTATCAAAAAAATTTAAACAATAGAAAATACAAGCGACTGTTGGATTTTAATCAGTTTATTGATGATTCCATTCTCGACGCCAATGCCAGAAACTTTGCCCTTGCCAAAGAACGCTTTGAAAATGGCATTCAGGAAGCCGTTCATTTTATCGAACAAGCAAAAAACCTGCATGATAATCTGGAATCCTATTATGTTCCCGCCATGAACTTCGATAAAATAACAACCATCCAGGAAGAACTATTCGAAAAACTCTCAAAAGATCTCCAATAAAAATGCACCCATATCAAATCACTCAAAAAACAGCGGGCCTAAAGCCCGCTGTTTTCTATCATTATTTAGTGTCGCAGTTGACAGATGATGCGACGTAAAGTTGGTTAGTTGGTTAGTTGGTTAGTTGGTCAGTTGGTCAGTTGGAAAACTGAATAGGGTGTAGAATGGGACAAGCGGTGTCTGACCCCAACAATATTGGAACTCTGCGTATCTAGATAATTGGGTGGTAACGCTGCATGAAGGGAGCCAGGCTCCTAACTTATTCGCAATACGTAATGGAAACTAATTTATTTTCTGAATAAGTTAAGAGCCTAGCACCTTTTTTGCTTTTGGAGTCTGTTTTCGTTCTCACGTGGTCCGTTCCGCGGCAGGGATTAACCTAGCTTTGGTTAGGGGTAAGGGGTAAGGGGTTAAGAGTTAGGGGGTTAGACGCTTCGCGTCAAACATTTTCCTCACCCCTCACCCCTCACCCCTTACTCCTTATTGAAATAGTCTGCCGTGTAAGAGGAGGAAATTATATTGACATCCCTTCTGAACCGTTCCAACTAACCAACTAACCAACTGTCCAACTGTCCAACTAACCAACTGTCCAACTTTATGTCGCATTATCTGTCTGTTGCGACATTGGGGTTGGGGATAGGGAAAAGGAAGTAACGTTGGTACTTCCTTTTGTGATTGAGGGGATATAATAATTGTTCTTGTTGTTTTTTGCTGTTGCCGACAGCCATGAACAGGATGAAGGCGGCTGCAGAAATAGCGATTGCGGTGGGATAGGCCATGGAAGCTGCTGCCCAGATCAGGGCCACGATACCCTTTGCAACCATTGCTCCGTAAAAGATCTTCCGGCTCAGTTTTTCATTGGTACAGCATCTGGTCATTATTGGGGATTGTGTTGAATGAAAACCAGATATTGCACAACATGCAATGGTGATAAACACACCAAAAGCAATCTTTTACCGTGTCAAACCCTGTGTAATCCTTTCTAGAAAATCTCCTGTGCTTCCTGTGTCAACCTTAACTAATGCTGCATGATCCAATTGTGTAGGGCCTTTATTGATGATGACCAGATCCTGGGTGAACGTACTGAATTCTCTGACAAACCCCGCAAGTGGATAGACGGTTAGAGAAGATCCGATTACAATCAGGAGACGAGCCTTGCTTATGGCTTCTTGGGCAGTGCCATAGTTGTAGATGTTTTCCCCAAACAAAACGACATCAGGTTTCAAAATTGCCCCGCACTCAGCACATGTAGGAACCCCTTTTTGTTTCATTACATAATCGCTGCCGTATCTCTGTCGGCACATCTTTTCGGTACAGATAAACTGATCGGCAGTACCGTGTACCGGGATTACCTTTTTGCTTCCGGCTTTTTGATGAAGATCATCAATATTCTGGGTAACAATGCCCTGGACGAATCCTTTTTGCTCCATCTCGGCTAACATATAATGAGCTTTGCTGGGTTCAACGGCAGGGAAGTTGAAGTATTCCCGATAAAACTGGTAAAACTCTTCCGGATGTCGGTTAAAAAAATCAATATTGATAATCTGCATTACACGATCTTCCCCGATTTTGCGATAGATTCCGTTTTCACCTCGAAAATCAGGGATCCCTGCCTCTGTGCTGATTCCTGCACCGGTTACTACCACGGTATTGGACGATTGTTTCATTAAAGTAACAATGCGGTTCAAATTCTGTTCCATTATTCCACCTCCTGTTCCTTATTATAACAGTATGGCCGATTAGATGATAAGGGATAAAAAAGAGGAAGATCCAGGGGATCTTCCTCTTTCAAAGCGGTTACTATTCGTTAATTACATAGACATCCTTAAGGGGCAGAACCTTAGTTTCCCAGATTCTTTCATATCTTTCCGTATCCATTATCGGATCAATGATCATCTTGTTAATGGTTTCAAGCTGTTCCGGTGTTTGTGTAAAGGTTGAACGGAACATCAGGGCATAACGGGCAAAATCTCTAATGATGAATGCAAACATTTCTTCAATCAGATCATCTTCAATATTATAGATTTTACAGTTTTCAAGAATAAGTTGAGCATATCCGCACATGGTCAGCAATTCGCCCAGTGCAATCATGTAGTCAACATTTTTTGCCTGCTCTGCACTTGGAGTATTCTTAGCCAGGAAATCCTTGAGCAGTTCAACCTGTTCACGGAATTTGAGAACATTTACCTGATTCATTCCTTCATAGCACTTGCTGTAATCACCAAATTTAACTTCTTTCAGTTTTCCGGCTTTTTGTCTGAAGACATAAGGGTCATCAGCGATGTCATCCCGTTTGGGGATTTCCGGTAAGTCAATCGGACCAAAGAAATACGGTTTCATGAATTTATTAATCAGTGCCATGTTAACATGGGTGGTACCTTCCAGACGCGGCATCATACCGGCATCACGGATGAACATTTCCATGAAGGTATCCTGTTCCATTCCTTTTGCACCAACGATATCCAGAAGCATCTGTGAGACCTTGTCGCCTTCACCGCAAACCTTCATTTTCAGGATGGCGTTGTACATCAGATAACGACGGTCTTCATCGGTGGCAGAACGGAAATAATCAGCTGATCTAAGACCGAATAGCTTCATAGCGAGAATTCTTAAATATGCTTCTGTGAACAACCTTCTTACATGGGGGAAAGCATAAACAGGTTTTCCATAAAGTTCACGGTTACAGGTATGGTGCAAGCACTCATACAGAGCATGTTCGGATTCTCCGATGCTGGCCCAGCCAACCAGAGATTTACCGATGTTTACCGTATTCAGGGCACCATTCCATGCATCGTCTCCGGTTGAAAGGATGTCAGCTTCAGTAATCGGATAATCATTCAGGTTAAATTCTGCTACATAAGCGGAATGTGCCCCGGAAGTGTTGATCTTTTTAACCAGTTCGTAATTTGGATGTTTGGTCTCTACAACAAAATAGACATATTCACCGGTATCCGCAAACTTGCCAAATACTGAAACAAGGGCTGCTTTGTTGCCGTTTCCGATATAATATTTGTTTCCTTTGGCTTTCCAGGTACCGTCACCGTTCGGATAAAGGGTTACTTCATCGGAATAGATGTCATTTCCATGTGCTCTTTCGGACAGACCAAAAGCGAACAGTCCGCCTTCCCGTAAAAGCTTAGCCGTTTTATGTTTAACAGCTTCATTTTTCCCCAGGAAAATCGGGCCAAGGCCCAGTACGGTAACCTGACACATATACTGATAGTGAAGCCCATAAAATCCAGCAACTTCATTAAACTCGGGGATTCTCCACATATCCCAGCGAGAATCCTCTTTGCCATAGCCTGCTGGTGTGAGAAGGTCAGCAAAGATTTCTTCCTTGGCAATAAAGTTTTCCCAATCCTGATACCAGGCAAATTCTTTATCCTCTTCTTTCATCTTTGCAAGGCCCTTATTTTCAAAAAAATCAATGGTCTTTAACATGATTTCTTTGGCTCGGGGGTCTTTGTGTTCACGATGATAATTTTGGGGGTTTAATAATACCATGTAAAAAAACTCCTTTCGTTTATGCCTATTATGCCTGCTGAGGGCAAAACCAATCGTCTACCTATCCCCATTACTCAACTTGATTATCGGGTTAGGTGTGCAAGCAATGAAAACCTTCATAACGCACCATATGAATCATATATTTTAATTATAGAAATTACTATACAAAATTAATAGTACATACTTTTTTGTTTGAAAGTACCCAAAAGGATACCATTGTAATGTTGGGTAACGTATAATAGGAAAAAGAAGCTCTGTTTGAAGAGTCCTTTTAGGCACTGTTAAGGAAGTGAGTGTATATGAGCAACCGCCGTGATAGGATTTACTCCTGCCCGGTTGAAGCAACCATTGATATCATTGGTGGTAAATGGAAACCGCTTATTTACTATTTATTAGAAGATCAGCCCATGCGTTTTGGTCAATTGAGAAAAACGCTGCCGGGTATTACGCAGAAGATGTTGACCCAACACCTTCGTGAGATGGAGGAGGATGGGATTGTTCTGCGAACCGTTTATGCAGAGGTTCCCCCCAAGGTGGAATATTCCATCACCGAGTATGGAGAAACATTAAGCCCTTTGCTTCATAAAATGCTTGCTTGGGGATTGGAACACATTAAATTGAATCATCTGCAATTCCAACCTTTGAAAAAGTTTATAAAAGATTGATGATATAAAGTCCATCCGTTTTATTAGAAATGGATGGACTTTTTTATATGGGCAGAGATAACCCATAACCAGAAGTTATTTTTTCAATAAAAATTCATATGGTAAAATAGAGCGTGTGCAAGTAGTGGGAAAAGAAAGCAATGAATTTATAATAAATACGAATATAGTGTCCATAGAAGTTGTTAATAAATGGGTTAATAGGACAATCTCTCGGGTACGTATATTGAATGAAGGAATTGAGAAGGAGTGATGGGTCATATGGAAAGGGTTTATATGGATAACGCTGCTACTTCGTTTCCAAAACCAGAGTGTGTGTATGATGCGATGGATCATTTTAATCGATATATGGGAGGCAATCCGGGACGAGGGAGTAACCAGGAGACGCTTCAGGCGGGATCCCTGTTGATGGAAACCAGAGACCTGCTAAGTCGTTTGTTCAATATAGAAGATGCATCCCAGATTGCTTTTACATCAAATATAACGGAGTCTTTAAATCTAGGGCTAAAAGGTCTTCTGCAAACGGGGGACCATGTCATAACAACCAGCATGGAACATAATGCCGTGGCTAGACCATTGTATGTCATGAACAAGAAGGGTATAGAATGGACCACTGTTCCCTGTTTTCAGGATGGGAGTCTTGATCCAGAGGAAATTCGTAAGGCCATTCAACCTAATACGAAGTTAATCTGTGCACTACATGCGTCAAATCTCACCGGAACGATTATGCCCATCCGTGAGATCGGAAGAATTGCACATGATCATGATATACCTTTTATGTTGGATAGTGCTCAAACAGCTGGTGTTTTACCTATAGACGTTCAGCAAGACAGAATCGACATCCTTTGTTTCACTGGACATAAGGGACTTTTGGGACCACAGGGAACGGGGGGGATCTATATAAATCCTGATCTGGAAATCAGCACGGTGAAGGAAGGGGGAACGGGTTCTTTTTCAGAATATCTGGAACACCCGGGTTTTATGCCTGATCATTTAGAGGCCGGCACATTAAATACACCAGGTATAGTAGGGTTGAGTGCAGGTGTGAAATTTATTCTTGATCAGGGCAACGATGCTATCTTAAAACATGAAAGGATGGTTACTCAACGACTTCTTAATGGACTGACAACCATTAAAGGGGTACACATTTATGGACCCCAGGATGCTAACAAACAGACGGCTGTTGCCGCGATTAATTTAGAAGGAATGGACTGCGGGGATGTCAGCATGCAGTTGGATTACGAATATGGAATTGTTACCCGTTCCGGTCTTCATTGTACGCCGTTGGCTCATCGTACAATCAGAACTCTTGAACTGGGTGCCTGCCGATTAAGTCCCGGATTTTTAACAAAACCTGAACAAATTGATTATGTTATTCAAGCTGTAGATGCAATTGCTGCGGGGCGTAGGTTTTAATAAAATTTATACAAATAATGGCTATCTTTAATGGAATAATTTGATATAATATAAATGGATGGGAAAAAATACAAATAAGGGGGAAGTACAATGGAAATTAAAGGTTTAGTGGCATTGATTACGGGAGGGGCATCGGGTCTTGGAGCAGCGGCAGTAGAAATGTTTGTGGGTAAAGGTGGCAAGGCTGTTATCGCTGACCTCAATGAAGAAAAAGGAAAAGAATTTGCAGCTCAATTCGGCGATAATGTTGTTTTTGTAAAATGTAATGTTACAAGCACAGAAGACAATACTGCTGCGGTACAAGCTGCTGTTGAAAAATGGGGCAGATTAGATGTATTGATTAATGCAGCTGGTATTGGAAGCGCATCCAAAACGATTGGAAAAGATGGTCCTACGAATCTGGATTGGTTTAAGATGGTCATTGATATCAACCTGATCGGAACCTTTGATATGATTAGATTAGCTGCATGGCAAATATCTAAAAATCAACCAAATGCTGAAGGTGAAAAAGGCACCATTATTAATGTAGCATCTGTAGCTGCCTTTGATGGACAGATTGGACAGGCTGCTTATTCTGCATCCAAGGCTGCAGTTACCGGCATGACCTTGCCTATTGCAAGAGATCTTTCCAGAGATGGTATCCGTGTCAACACCATCGCCCCAGGAATCTTTGATACACCAATGATGCAATTATTACCACAGGCTGCTCGCGATTCTCTGGGAGCCATGGTTCCTTTCCCCAAACGTTTGGGAAAACCGGTTGAATTTGCATCTTTATGCTGTCAGATGGTTGAAAACTCTTACCTCAATGCACAGACCGTTCGTTTGGATGGTGCAATCCGTATGCAACCTAAATAAGAATCAAGCAATTATTTCACCGGAAGGGCCTTTGGGCGCTTCCGGTTTTTTGTGATATCAAAAATGCTTGAGTGTCATACCCTTTGCTATCATTGGAATATTGAATAAATGATCGATTTTTTTGTGAAATCTAAAGGAATTACTACTAATTAATCGAAATCATATAAAGATATGCTTTGCTATTTAATTATAAAGGAGGAACAGAAGTGATTACTGCTCGTGGATATGAATCTATACCGGTGGATATACCAGAAGACCCAAATCAATATACTGAACTTGATTACATGACTGTTGCTGTTTTTAGTTTTCATCAATTATTTAAACAGAATTGTGTTTTCGCTATTGCAGATACACAGAAGTACCGCGTTTACATACCCGGAAAAGAGATTGATCACAAGCTTAAAGCAGGAGATCTTTTGATTAAGGGATCGGTTATAGAGAAGGCAATCCAATCGAAAAGCCGGGTGAGCGTCAGGCATGATAGTTCTTTGTTTGGTTTCCCTTATATCGGCACCGCCTATCCAGTTTTTGGACAAAAAGGAGAAGTTGTTGGAGGCATTATTTATTGTGAAAATATTAAGGCTCTGGAAGAGTTAACGACGGCGGCGGATAATTTAAACAATGTTACGGAACAAGTACTGCAAATGGTAGGTTCGTTGGAGGTCTCTAATAATACACTGACTGACATAGGTAAAACGCTCGCAGAGCAGTCTATTGAATCCATGGATAATATTAAATCGACAGATGAGTTTCTTAAGCTAATTAAAGGAATTTCGGTGCAAACTAATATTTTGGGCATTAATGCAGCGATTGAAGCAGCTCGAGCAGGGGAGAAGGGGGCTGGTTTCTCGGTGGTTGCCAACGAGATTCGTAAACTCTCTGATGACAGTTTGCAATCTGTGAAAACAATTGCTGGAACCTTGAAGGAGATTCAGAACAGTTCTGAAAGTGTACATGCACAGGTGTCAGGAATCGGTGATTTTGTGGAGCAGCAGGCTGCTGTTGTACAGCAATTGTCAGCAGTTGTTCAACATCTGCATTCCGTAGCGGAAACCCTTCACAATCAGGCTGAACTCATGATCTCTAATTGAGTTCTTAACAAAAAAAACAGGTTGATCCTGTCATCGCAATCAGGATCAACCTGTTTTTTTTATTCCACCCCCCAATCGTGGTAAAATAGATAAGTTAACAGATGCAAGTGTCGTAGTTGGCAGATTATGCGACGTAAAGTTGGTTAGTTGGTTAGTTGGTTAGTTGGACAGTTGGTTAGTTGGTTAGTTGGAACGGTTCAGAAGGGATGTCAATATAATTTCCTCCTCTTACACGGCAGACTATTTCAGTAAGGAGTTAGGGGTGAGGGGTGAGGGGTGAGGAAAATGTTTGAC
>JAYEHK010000054.1:0-20680 GCA_034659475.1 Bacillota bacterium
ACCGAACGATGCGATGTGTATCAGGTAGGGGGCGCGGCCTTCTCGTCGGAGATCAATGAATTTTTCATGGCCTTCGGCATTAATATCATACAGGGATTCGGTCTTACTGAATTTTTCCCTGTAGCCGCTGGTTTTGGTGATAAGGGAAAATCAGGGGAATGCGGCCCGATGGTTCCCATGGTTAACATAAGAATTTCCGACGAGGGCGAAATACAGCTCCATGGTGGCATGTGCATGATAGGTTACCACAAAAGGCCCGAGGCGACTGCAGAGTGTTTCACGGATGACGGATGGTTTAAGACACAGGATGTCGGCTTCGTGACAGAGGACAAAATAAATGGCGAAGACCTAAGCTATGTCAAGATAACCGACCGTATCAAGGACCTAATTATCACGGCCGGTGGCAAGAACATATCGCCGAAGCAGATAGAACTTCTGTTTGGCGAAGAGCTCTTCATCGAACAGTTCGTAAGCATCGGTGAAGGAAGAAAATATATCTCCGCGCTCGTCGTCCCGAATTTCATTATCCTTGAAGACTACTGCCAAAAAAACAGCATCGAATTCAACTCACATGAAGACCTTGTGCGCAATCCAGAAGTAATCAAACTATACGATGACATCATCAATAAGCGCAACGAAACGCTCGGCCGTGTTGAGCAGATAAAAAAATACACCCTGCTGATGAACGAACTCACACAGGAGGGCGGTGAGCTAACCCCAACCATGAAGCTGAAGCGGAAGCAGATCAGCGAGAAGTATAGTAAAGAAATCGACAGTATGTACTTAGAATAAGCTGCTTGAGATAACCAACAAAATAAGGAGGGCAAAATAATGGAATACAAGCTAATGAAACTGAGTAAAAAAGAGGGGGTAGGGATCGTCCTCTTTGACAACGCAAAGGAGATGAACCCTACAAATCCCGATTCCATAAGAGAACTGACTTGTGCCTTTACCGACCTTAACAATGATCCCGAGGTGCATGCGGTGATCATCACTGGAGGAGACAAAGTCTTTGCTGCAGGCGGAGATATACCTTACATGTCAGAGGCATCCGCACAGGATATGGAGGAATTCATAAATAATTCCCATATGATGATTGAGCTTATTACTTCATCCAGTAAGCCTTATATCGCTGCTGTTGCAGGACCGGCACTAGGTGGCGGAAACGAGATGACACTGGCCTGCGACATTTGTATCGCTGCAGATAACGCCGTCTTCGGACAACCAGAAATCAACCTCGGCATCGTACCGGGATGCGGAGGAACACAGCGTCTTGGGCGTGCTATCGGATGGAGACGGGCCCAATACATGATCCTGACCGGTGAGATTATTAATGCGCAGACAGCGTTAAACATCGGATTGGTCAACCAGGTGGTACCTGCAAGTGAACTGCAGGAAACAGCCTTCAAGCTGGCCAGATCTCTGGGACGTAAAAGTCCGGCTGCCATTCGTACTGCCAAACAGGCTATGAATTATGCACAAAACAACTCTCTTAGTTCCGGACTGGTGCATGAACAGAAGATCTGGTCAATGCTTTTTGCCGGTTCCGATCAGACAGAAGGCATGAAAGCGTTCCTAGAAAAAAGAAGGCCAGTCTATACAGGTAAATAGAGAAATTATCCGTTTGCCAAAAACTATATAAAAGGGAGAATTCTTTTAGGGTTCAATCGAATGTTATGCATGAAATAAGGCCCAGTCATCTAGTTTCTTGATGACTGGGCCTTAATCAAACATCCATAAATTTTCGCTATATTATTAGCGACAAAAAAGAACATCCCCCTTGCTTCTTCCCTATTCGTTATCCTGCCACGGATCTTTTAACGGAACAACTTCATTCCTACCCCGACCACCAGCAAACACTTCTTCCCAGTTAACTCTAGCAGTTAGCTGCATGGCTACAAATAGGGTGATAATGCTCAAGACCGTAATGGTCAGATCTGTATAGCCTTTGAAGAAAAAGGTGTACGAAAACAGCACCAGAAACACGAACTGGGATATGCCTATTTGCAGATAGGCGAATTTTTTGCCCACCACTATTTTCATATAGGAAACTACCAGGAAAATGGATACAACTGAAGCAATCAAGAAGGCCAGTGGAATCGAAATATGGCCTACCATATAAGCCAGCAGCAAATGGAAACTGAAATATGCTGCAGATATAAACAAATAATTCACTGGATGGATATGAGTCCCGCTCATCACAGCAAAAATCATGAGCATAAACAAAAACAGCAGCAATGAAACCGGCGCAAAGTGACTGACACTAGCGACCCATGGACCAGGATTCAGTTTCTGCGGCATGCTCATACCAATCTTTACACCCGTCAAAAGATTAGAATACTCCCACTTCAACTGCCAGCCATTATCCGTCGAGGCTTTATCAGTTGGAGAAATGGTATTCTGGGGAAAATCAATATCCTCAAAATTGGTATTCATCAGCAGACTGAAGTTCTTGACCTGACTGACATCGTCTCCGAAATCGTACCACCAGTCATCCAATCCCTGCGATGCATAAGCAATTTTCACCGTTTTCGTCTGCCCGGGGTCCAGATGAAAAGCGGCCTGAACTTTTCCGTTTTTCATTTTTACATCTTCAATTATCTCGTCACCCACGATAAATTGAAAATCATCATAGATGGACTGGTTGTTGGGAAACTCGAAATCTACCTGCATCTCTTTGGCTTCGGAACTGGGATTGGCAATCTTGTAATCAGAATCAAAGTTTACCCGATACGTCGAATACCACAGCAATCCCTTTTGTCTGTGTTCCAGATCAAGATCAACATTGATTTTGCTGCTATCTATCGGTCAGTATTCATTATACGTTTCCGTCTTCATTTCTTCGACTTTTTTGCCGTCCTTAGTAACCGACACCTGTTTTTGCGTCGTTACTTTATTCCACACCTGCGGAGCCTTCTGCCTTTGCGCTGACCCCCACAGCTGCCCCACCTCTTCCCTTAAGGTTACATCCTGATGAATGGTTCGACTGTTCACACTCGAACCCAGTATCATCCAAGCCACACTCACGCCCAAAAAAATAGCAATGATTGCAATTATTCGTTTCGTCATCAATTTCCCCTCCCATGTGTATCATCGTTTAAATTATTTATTTCAATAATATTACATCACAAACAACTAGCTTCTTCTTGACAACTAAAGGAGGAAAATGGTAACATAAATCATGTATTAATGATAATGATTATCATTATCTTGTTTTGAGACATTATTAGTCTCTTAGTGTATTAACAGGAATTACAGCGGAGAGGATAATTTCGTGAATATTTGGAGTTTTTTTCAACTAATAAAAGTGCGCAGAATACTGCAATTTTCCCTGCTCGTGTCTGCCTTTACCCCTCTTATTATAATCTTTATCAGCATCGGTCCTCTGCTAAAAAATCAAGCTTTGAATCGGGCTATGACAGAGGGAGTTTTAGCTGCATTTTTAGTTAGCTGGGTGTTCAGTATCTTAATCGCTGACGGATTATTTGGAAGGATACTAAATAATATAACAAGATTTTGCGAACAGGTTAAGCAAGGTGAATATGACGGATTTAGCAACCTGCCGAACCAGGGATGGGATAACGAAGATGAAAATGAGTTTCTTGTATTAATGAGAGAAATGAAGTGGATGTCCCATTTAATCAAAACGCGTGAGACGGAATTGCAGCAGACAATTTATGCTTTAAGAACAACCCAGGATGAACTGAAAGTCAAAAATGATTTTTTGTTAGAGATGGCAATGACAGACCCGCTTACCCAAATATATAACAGGAGATATTTTTTTGAGCACCTCGAACAGGAGCATGCCCGCCTTCATCCCAATGCTCACTCCCTGGTAGTATTGATGCTGGATATCGATTATTTTAAAAAAGTAAACGACACTTTCGGACATCAGGTTGGGGACACCGTTTTGTTGGAGTTTGCCAACATTGTCAAACAGTCACTTCGAAAACAGGATCTTTTTGCTCGCGTGGGAGGAGAAGAATTTGCCATACTTTTGCCTGACATCTCAAGACAGGATGCATTACTGATTGCCAGTCGTATACGAAAAAGAATCCAGGAACATCCATTTATCGATACCGATGGTAATGTATTCTATATTACCTGTTCCTTAGGGGCAGTGATTGAGACAGACCGTACATACGGTAATACAGACGCGCTATGGAGAGCTGGCGACCTCGCACTTTATGCAGCTAAGGAAACCGGAAGAAACAGAATTTACTGCTATGAGGAATCAGGAAAGATTGAAAAAATTGCAGAAGATCAGCTTATATCATAATCTGCGGAACAGCCTTGGAGAATTGAGAGGAGATTGTCGTGTGTTCAACTATTTAGAATCATTGGAGCATCTGGATTATCACAATATCGTTGATCGTTTAATCGTTGATTTGGAGACAACGGATCACTATACAAGTATTCATAGTGCCAGAGTAGGAGATATGTCACATTGCCTGGCTGAACTCATCGGTATTAAGGGAGATGAATTGGAAAGAATTCATATCGCAGCACATTTGCATGATATCGGTAAAACCCTTGTTCCTATACAGATATTAAATAAAAGTGAAAAGCTGTTACCTTACGAATGGGAATTGATTAAAAAGCATTCGGAGTTCGGTTATGGTATTTTGTGCAAATCCGATAAGCTTCATATACTTGCAGAAGATGTACTGCACCATCATGAACGATGGGATGGGAATGGATATCCTGGTAAATTAAAAGGTAAACAAATTCCTCTGGGTTCAAGGATTATTGCTGTATGTGACACCTTTGATGCAATGTGTTCCCAACGCGCTTACCGACAGGCCTTTAGTACCGGCGAAGCGCTTCAAGAGATACGGCGCAACAGCGGCAAACAATTTGATCCTGATCTCGTTGATGCAGCCGAGGAATTATGGCCCCTCATCATAGAATTGCACCAAATACCGCCCGGCATTAACTGATTAGTTAAGGAAACTATAACACGCCGAATATGGCAGAGCATTTAAAGAAGTTGGTGTCAACAAAATGCTAATATTGACGAATAAAGATACAATAAAACATTTTCAGATCAGCTTTTGTTGTAATGCTGAATGATTTTGATATTTTGCTCAGGGGTCATGTAAGTAGCACTATACAACGAAAACGAGAAGGTATTTATAGATGATAAAAAATAATCAGATTGGAGGTTTTATTTATGGAATTAAGCAATGTGTCTTTAGCACTTGCACTCACAATATTTGCTGGTTTATCCACGGGAATCGGAAGCATGATTGCTTTTTTTGCACGCAGAACAAATACCGTGTTTCTGTCGTTTTCTCTGGGTTTTTCGGCTGGAGTTATGATCTATGTTTCTATGGTGGAGATTTTACCGGAGGCACAAAAAGCCGCAGTTAATGTCTGGGGAGATATGGGTTTATGGGCAGCAGCCGGCGGTTTTTTTGCTGGAATGATATTAATCGCTTTGATAGATTTAATGGTACCAGCCTTTGAGAATCCACACGAACCTAGATTAATCGAAGATATGTACCAGGAGAACTCTTCCAACACCGATAAAAAGCTTTTCCGTACCGGATCTCTGGCAGCAATCGCCATAGCTATTCATAATTTCCCAGAGGGGCTGGCAACCTTTGTGTCGGCTGTACAGGACCCGTCCCTGGGTATTGTTATTGCAACAGCGATAGCCATTCATAATATACCGGAAGGAATTTCCGTTTCGGTACCCGTTTATTATGCTACCGGCGATAGAAAAAAAGCCTTTGTCTTATCTTTCTTGTCAGGACTCTCGGAACCTGTGGGAGCACTTATAGGTTATCTAATTTTACTGCCATTTATAAACGATGGTTTATTTGCCCTGTTGTTTGCTTCAGTAGCCGGAATCATGGTTTTTGTTTCTTTGGATGAACTCCTGCCCGCTGCACGAGAATATGGTGAAGCCCATCATTCTGTTTATGGCATTATTGCCGGCATGATGGTTATGGCTATAAGCCTGTTGATGTTATAAAATTGTTGCTGAACAATATAAACAATACCATCAGTAACTAAGAACGTAAGGAATCGTCCCTACGCTTCCTTACGTTCAGACAGGGCCTGTGTTAAAGGGTGCGATACCAGATGCGGTTGCTTATAAGCATGCGAGAATCGCAGACTGGCTGAATACTTTTTAATATCTGTCATATGACCGTACCCCTTCTGTTCTCAGTCCTTAGTTAGTATCTAAACTTTCCCAGTTGACAGCTTAATTCGAAAGAATTGAGTCAATTGAGTAAGTAGAGTTAGCATCATTGTATTTCATATGCAAATAAATCCCAATAAGCAACAAACCTAATGCAAACATCTCGGTCCCCTTCATACCTTTACTAACTCATGATTAGTTAGAAAATAGGATTTTTAGAACGCAGATTTTCGCTGATGTCCGCTGATTTACGCTGATAATTTTTTAAAATATAAAAACAGCGTTAATCTGCGAAAATCAGCGGTAATCAGCGTTAAAATCGTTCCCTTCCCCGTACGGCTCACACCTCCTAACCCCTCACTCCTCACCTATTTTCATTGCTGGTTGTGTTCTGCGGTCATGGAGGGTTCCCCTGCAAAAAGTAAGACTGGGCGAGTTTAAATGTATTAATATTCTTCCAGCAGATTTTTAGGGTTTTAGCTGGGGAGTTAATCATTGTTTAACAAGCAATTTGGAAATAACAACATTTCTCATTTCAGGATCACTTAAATCAAAGTCACCATCCACATAAATAACGACCGTCCCTTTTATGAGCAGGATTTGCTGCTTATCTCTAAAATAAAAGGCTTCATCAGCATCCCA
Organism: Bacillota bacterium; assembly: GCA_034659475.1. Classification (GTDB taxonomy): domain Bacteria; phylum Bacillota; class Syntrophomonadia; order Syntrophomonadales; family Syntrophomonadaceae; genus JAYEHK01. Next base: position 6,794 of record JAYEHK010000054.1, read on the forward strand.
ATCCGACGCAGGTGCATCAATCATTTTCCCGTATCGGGTCTCCTCTTCTAATTTACCGACAAATATTTTCCGGGCAAAATAGGGGGTAACCGCCCTGTAATATTCTGAACTGATCGATTGGTGGTTTTCGCCAATCTCCCAATAATCAAATTGCTCCGGAACAATCGGGCTCATATGCCTGTCCAGACTGTTCATTTTTATGTCAGCCTCTTTATATCCCGGAAAATCTTCAAGTGTCAACACTAAATAGTCCGCTGGAATCGCTTCAATCTCATCATAGTCCCTCCCCAAAAAGCCAGACAATAATCCCAGAGTAAGAAAGGAGGCTAACACGGCTGCAGCAATCAGCCCGCTAATGAGCACGACAACCTTGTTCTTTTTACTATTATTACTTGTCTTGAAAAATTTTTTAAGGCCCAGACCAACCATTAATCCCACCGGGAGAGGTATTAAGGCAAATAAAACGTATGGCGCACCTGTCACTGCATCCCCAAGAATTGCTAAGAACATGATGATCACAAATACCGCAAGAATCAGGTATATGATGCCCGCTCGAAGCTTGGCACTTTTTAATGATGGCGTGGGCATAGGCTGTCCATTCTTCACACACCTTACCAGTTTGATGTGCCAAATAATGATATATACGAACCATACACCCATGGGAATGACTATAAAAGGATAGACATAATCTGAAGCAATGCCTGTAAAGGTAAGCAAATCTCGATAATCAAACCTGGTTATTCTAAACACATGATAGAGCATATAAATGAAAAACAATAACATCCCCAGATATTCACTTCTTAGCACTGTACTCTTTATACAGTTACTTTCAATTTCCAGATCCGTCTGGATAGGAACCGCAGGTACATCTGGAGATGAACAAAAGAACTGAAGATGTCCCCGTGATGTGACATAGTGCCAACCTGATTCTTCACACAATTTCCTATATTCCATCAGCCGCGGGTTATCGTCTGCATCAAGGACACCGCTGCCGGGAAACACGTCTACATAATATGTAATGTTCTGGGGCGGAATCGCTCTGAACTTTGCCCTAAACGAATTGATTTTTTCAAGCATCCAGCCCTGCCTGGCCATATCTTCCAGTTGTTCGATCATTGCCTTGTAATCAGGCGTTAAGAACGCCCAAAAGATGGTTTTTGTTGTGTTATCTCTCATTACTGCCTCCAGATTCTAAATATCTTGTTCCATCTAACACCATTTGATTGAGCCGTTCATATTCATGCTTCAACATTTCCAATCCCTTTGGTGTAAGTGCATAACTTTTTCTGCGTCCATCGTCAGAAACCAGATAGACAATTTGTTCCTTTGTAAAACGAGCCAAAAGTGCATATAAAGTACCTGCCCCTACCTTTACCCGACCGGATGAGATTTCCTCAACCTTCTGCATAATGCCATATCCATATTCTGTTGACGTAAGCGCAAGCAGAATATAATACATGGGTTCGCTCAGGGTTTTCAGTTGTTCCCTTGCCATAACATTCCTTCTTACTATCGATATTAGATATATCCAATATCGATAGTAAGGCTTATTTTAATCTGTGTCAATCCTCTCATCATTTACATTATCATTGTAGCTTTCGAAAGAAATCCATCAAGAACCTCCGCTTACATTAGATCTCCCGCAAAAGTAGCCCTAATAAAAAATTCCAGGTGACCGATCTGTCAAACCGGAGTTTTGTTATCAGGGAAGCCGCCTAATTCTACGATCTCTCCAGCATATTCATGTCCCATAACAACCGGTGCTTTTTCCGTTGTTATGGGTGCATAACGTCAAGTGGGATAAATATTGGACCTGCAGTGTATTCGTGTAAGTCCGAACCACACAACCCGCACCAGTAAGCACTTATACATTCAAACTCACTAACATGACTTTCCGCAGTGGAACCATCCATGCCCGCAGGCCACAACCACCAATGAAAATCGGTGAGGGGTTAGGGGTTAGGGGTCAGGCGGCAGAAGCTAGACGCTACGCGTCAAGCCTTCTCCTCACCCCTCACTCCTCACCCCTCACTCCTTACCCCTAACCAAAAACTCAGTGTCCCTTATCAGCGTTAATCATATCGATCAGCATAATCAGCGTCTATCCTATTTTCGTACTAATCAACTGTAAATTAAAATATACTCGATATTCTTATTACAAGCTTCCTTATTGATAAATTTCCTCAACGAGATCTTTATATTTAGTCAATACCACTTTCATTTTCATTTTTTGTGAAGGAGTGATCTCCCCTGCTTCTTCAGAAAGACGCCTGGAGAGTAACTTAAACTTCTTAATGGTTTCATAATCCTCTAGTTGTTCATTCACCTTGGCAACTTCACCCTTTATGAGATCCATTAAGATCGGATTGGTGATGATATCTTCCCCTACCTCAACACAGATATTCATGCCATTCACCATTCCATACTTCAGCTTGCTCTCATCAAAAGGAATGGATTGGCCACGCATGACATTAATAATAACCTCAAAATTAGGAACAAGGAGTGCAGCAATATATTTTCTGTCCTGTCCAATAATCACTGCCTGGTCAAGCAAGCCACATTTATCACAAAGCGCCTCAACTCTTGCCTGGGCTACGTTCTTGCCAGTATCGAGTACAATAATCGCCTTTTTGCGATCAACCACGCGAATATATCCACGCGCATCCTCTTCAACAATATCACCTGTCCTGAACCAACCGTCTTCCGTAAAGGATTCTCTAGTGGCTTCTTCATTCTTATAGTACTCGGTGATAATTCCATGGCCCCGAATCAGGAGTTCTCCATCGTCTTCTATATGAAACTCTACCCCTGGATTTGGTGGGGATATCCACCCAATTTTGTAAGCATTGGGCACTGATTCCACAATCCCTGCTGCGCTTTCGGTAAGGCCATAACCGAGGCCTAAATAAATGCCCATACCGACCATTTTTCGTTGCAGATCCGGATCCATATAGGCTCCACCCAGATTTAGATCCACCATTCGGCCCCCAAGGGCATGGTGTATTCTCCAGAATACCGCATCATAGGCAGCCACCCACTCCTCCCGAAGGGGACTGGGCAATTGTTCCTCAAAGGGAATGGTCATATCAATATAGCCATCCGCGTCCTCCAACGCATACGTAGCTCTAATCCCTACATCAATGGCCCAGTCCCAGGCTTTCTTACCAAGCTCAGTAGCACAGAAGGACTGCTGGAAACCTAAGTAGACCCTGGCCATCAAGCGTGGCACCCAGGTGACCCAGGTAGGTCTAATCATATTAATATCCGCAAGAATCATTCCGGGGCTCTGACCAAATCCCAAACATGCACCTACCGCTACAGGTCCTAGATAACTATTAATTTTTTCCATAATATGAGAGAGCGGAAGTGCAATCATGCTGACCATATTACAATCTTCGGCGCGACCATACATAGTCATGTGGGTAAATCCACGACTTGCGGCCCAGATCAGACTCTTATGTGAGTGCATCGCACCCTTCAGGGCGCCAGTTATACCAGAAGTATATACCAGGGTAGCCGGACTATCTTCGGTCAAATCATTCACCCTCTGTTTCACTTCCGCTAGACCGGCAGGTCTCATCTCGAATCCCATGCCAATGATTTCTCCCAAACCAAAAATATTTTTTCCGTCGCCTTTGAATCCTTTCTCCAAACAAACAAGATATTGAACTGTGGGCAACCGATCCAGGTAAGACATCACGCTAAATAATCTTTCCCGATTATCAACAAAGAGTAATTTTATTTGGCTATGGTTTACAATCGTCGTGGTTTCTTCCGGCGACAAACTTGGATAAATGGATACAGTAGATGCTCCTGCGAAATAGCTGCCAATATCTGCCCAGGTCCAACGGACAGAACTGGTCGCTTTAATCCCCACCAGGTCACCTGGTTGTATGCCCAATTTGATGAGCCCCATAGAAATATTTTCTAGTCCAGCCACCAATTCATTGTAACTAATCGTTCGCCACCGATTGTTTTCAAAATACATGTTAGCAGGCCTTGCACCAAAATTGGCTTGATTATTATACAACAACTGAGGAATAGTATGTACCTGTTCGTCAAAATTCTTCCAAATTTCTAGACTTCCCATGTCTATACACCTCCAAAAATCATTTTTCGTTAACAATATAATTTGTAATAAAAGCTCCTAAAAATAAATCACATTAAATGTAAGATATTATTATGTTTCCGTATAATAATATACTATTGCTTATATAATATTTGTCAATATAATATATCTTTATTTTTATTACGCAAAAATACTCCTTCGTTAAATAAAGGGTTATTGCCTATCATAAAAAGTTTTGTTCCTCGCTAAGGAATATGCATTAATCCACTGTTCATCTTACCTAACCAATGTGTTACAATTTTTCAACGGGTGAGCCAAAATGAAACTTCCGCACTGTTTCACTCAGCTTTCCTACTTGACGCTAGTAGGGATAAAGCGTCATAATTGCCCTGTCGATAATATTAATAATCAACTTTTCCTCTTGACCCAGGGGGGTACACATAATTCTTTGTCATAGCCAGCGACCTTACTACCGAAGAGCAACCGCGTACTATTTTATGCGTATATTCAAAGATAACGAACTCACAGAAATCCGAGGATGAATAATGATATATAATGGACATAAGCGAAATCGCTTTATTTATGGCTTGGCCATTTTACTGGTTATACTGCTGGGCTTAGCGTCCAGATCTTATGCAGCCTGCCTTCCTGACTTTTTAGCCAACTATGCGGGTGATACTTTATGGGGATTAATGATTTTCTTTGGGTTTGGATGGGTTTTTAAAGAGGCATCAACAAAATGGATTTTTGTAGGCGCAACAGTTTTTTCTTTTTGTATTGAACTCAGCCAACTCTATCAAGCTGATTGGATTAACGCCATTCGTCATACTAGAATCGGCGGGTTAATCCTGGGGTTTAGCTTTGTATGGAGTGATTTGCTTTGCTACCTGATTGGCAGCAGTATTGGCGCACTAATTGAGCGTATCCATGCCTTAAGGCCCAATGAACGTATATGAAAGGAGCAGATACTATTAAAACACTTGTAATCACTGAAAAACCCAGTGTAGCGATAGATATATCAAGAGTTATGGGGGGCTATTCCCGTCACGACGGTTACCTGGAAAGCTCCGATAAGATCATCACCTGGGCCGTCGGACATCTGGTGGAATTAGCTATGCCGCAAGACTATGATCCGGCGCTGGCGAAATGGAGGATTGACTCCCTCCCTATTATCCCCAAACAGTTCAAGCTGCTTTCAAAACAATCCACACAGAAGCAATTAAACATCATTAAAACATTAATTGCCCGCTCGGACGTAGAAAATCTTATCAACGCCTGTGACCCTGCCCGAGAAGGTGAGCTGATTTACATATATATCATCAAATACCTGAACTGCAAAAAGCCTTATCAACGCCTGTGGTTATCGGAAACTACAGATGAAGCCGTAAAGCATGCCTTTGCTAACCTGCGCAGCAGTAGAGAAGTAGTAAATCTAGCGCGCGCAGCCATCTCCAGAAGTCAATCGGACTGGCTCATTGGCCTGAATGCCACCCGCGGCTTCAGTATCCAAAACGATGAGAAACTAACCGTAGGCAGAGTACAAACCCCAACCTTAGCCTTACTCGTCAATCGAGAACGAGAAATCGAAAACTTTACACCCGAGCCCTATTGGGAATTACAGGCGCATTTTACGAACGGCACCGAAAGCTATCCTGGCAAATGGTTTAAAGGCAAGAAAAATCGATTCACTACTGAAGCAGACGTCCAGGCCATACAAAATAAGCTGCTCCCAGGAACAACGGCCACGGTTAGCAAGGTTGAACAGAAGGAATCCCAGGAGCTGCCCCCGCAATTGTTCAGCCTGAATGACCTACAAAAAGAAGCAAACAAGAAATTCAGTCTGACTGCTGAGCAGACCTTAAATATTGTCCAAAAGCTCTACGAAGCCAAACTACTGACCTATCCCAGAACCGACAGCAGGCACCTAACCAAAGCAATGGCCAATACGATTCCGAATCGATTAAAGGCCCTGCAAAACAGCAGTTTATGGCACTGGGCAAAAGATATTACTACGATCCCTACGAACAAACGTTATGTTGATGACTCAAAAGTATCTGACCATACCGCCATCATCATAACCGATACAAGGCCACAACCCAAAGCCATGTCGGAAGGCGAGCGCAATATTTATCTGCTCGTTGCCCGCCGGCTCATCAGTATATTCTATCCGCCCTATAAGACCTTAAAGACCAGCGTGGTAACAACCGCCGAGGGGGAAACCTTCCTATCAAAAGGCAAAGCAGTGGTCGATCCAGGATGGAAAGCAATCTATGTAAACGATGACGATAAGAAAGATTCCATCATGCCCGTTTTAACAAAAGGTCAAAATGTAGCTTTGGAAAAGACCGAAGTTCTCAGCAAAGAAACCCAGCCACCTAAAAGGCTCAACGACGCTGATCTATTGTCTGCCATGGAGAATGCCGGCAAAAATATAGACGACGAAGCTCTGCGTGACGCCATGAAAGGCAAAGGCCTGGGCACGCCAGCCACCAGAGCTGCCATCATTGAGAAATTGATTGCGGTCAAATATATAGAAAGACAAAAGAAGACACTGGTTCCGACGGATAAAGGCAAACACCTCATAGATATCGTACCCGCGATAATGAAAGATCCGGCTTTAACCGGAGAATGGGAAAAGAAGCTGTTGGATATAGAACAGAATAACTACGATAGTGTGGCCTTCATGACCGAAATCAAACAACTGACAACCGATATCGTTAACGAAGTGAAGTCCAGCGAGCGGGTGTACAAGCCCAGGCCCATTGCACCAGAAGACATATTGGGCACCTGTCCAGTCTGTGGTCAGCCGGTCATAGAGAGCAAGAAAGCCTATGGATGCTCCGCCTGGCGATGGGGATGCAAATTCACCATCTGGAAAGAGATATCAGGGAAGAAGATCACCCCAGCACAGGCCAAAAAGATCCTAAAGAATGGAAAGTCTGATTTAATTAAAGGGTTTAAATCCAAGAAAGGCACAGAATTCGATGCTTATTTGAAGCTTGCGGATGGCAGAACCGTCTTTGAGTTTCCCGCAAAGGTTTAATTCTGGGACAGATGTGGGACACAGGGGACGACACAGGGGAACGGTCTTGGTGTGTCATCCTATGACTTTTACTTCTTTAATAAGTTGATTACTTTTTGCCACCGTAACCATCTGATAATTCTCAAAACCGTAATCCAGCATATTTTGCAGATCATCATAAACGGTAGGTGAATTCAATGACACTGAAATAAGTGTCATGTCTCCCTTTTTAGCCGCACCAACCACGCAATTGCCAGCCTCCTGGGTGTATCCCGTCTTTACACCAATGGCGCCATCATAACGATAAAGCAGTCGGTTCTGATTAATGAGTACCCGATTTTCATCACGACCTACCCAGGGAATTTGCGTCTGCTTTGTTCCCACAATCTTTGCAAAAGCCTCATTGGATAAAGCCTCTCTGGCTAACAGGGCAAGGTCACAGGCAGAGGTAACGTGTGCGGTTGTCTGCAGTCCATGTGGATTACAGTAATGCGTATCCTTCATTCCCAGTTCTCTCGCTCGTTGATTCATCAATTCTATGAAGCTCGCCTCATTCCCCGATACACTCTCGGCCAGGGCTGTGCAGGCATCATTGGCGGAAGGCAGCATCGCTGCGTACAGCAAGTCCATCCTGCTCAACACCTCTCCCGGCTCAGCATAAATCGTAGCCTCGGGCGTATCAGCAGCATGTTCGCTAATCACTGCATTTTTATCCAGGTCGCCTTTTTCAATCACCAACAATGCGGTCATAATCTTAGTCACACTAGCCGGCGGAAGCTTCTCATGACTATTGTTTTCATAGAGTACCCGCCCTGAATTTGCGTCAAGTAACACTACGGCCTTCCCATTTGTTTCCGGTTGAGCTCTATTTTCATCTGGTGGATTACCACTGGCCGATACCAATGGCATATTTAATACAAAAAACAGTACCATGAACAACAAAATATATCGTCGGCCATATCTCATGAATTATTTCTCCTAAATTAAAATATTTAGTGCAAACAAAAAGCCAAAAAGGCATACCCCAATAACTCTGCTCTCAAGTTACCATGTCTTGCACAATACTACACAAGGAGCTGTATGGCAATGCTGTCTTTGTGAATTCTGCTATTTTTGCGCTCCAAATAGTTACATTCAATGCCCCGTATTCATTCCAGTCCAAATTTTTTATACATAATCCCTGATATATTTATATAGACATAAATCCCCTTTTTTGTATGTCTGCTAAATCTAATCGTTTTGTTGGGTCTGGGTTCATATTTCTTTTCCGTCCTGCCTACAGTCTCGGTCCTCTGTATTCTAAAGCCAGCATTGGAATAGCTCAATTTGCCGGTTTTCAAATCCAGTATACTCATAAATACGGTAACAAACATATTGGCATCATTATTTTCACAAAGGGCGTTGTTGGCTTTTGACAGTACTTCACTTACCAACAACCCTGCCAGGGCATAATTCTTTATCATGGATTTGGAAACCATCATAAACAGTGCAGCCGGTATTCCCTTACCTGAAACATCGGCAATGACACAGCCGAGCTTGTCTTCACTGACCATAAAGAAATCATAAAATTCGCCCCCCCACTTCCCTGGCTGTATCCATTCCTGCAAAGACATACATCGCTATTTATTCTGCTAAAAAGGGGGGCTGTGCCGAAACTTCGATTTCGGACACAGCCCCATTCTTCCCCCTGTTGGATGTCAATTCCTGCATCAATGAAAATTCGTCTGCATTCTTTGGCCTTTTCCTTCGAGAGCCAACTGGTCATTTTAAGACCGGTGGCTAATCTGATTGCTTCCGCCTGCGGGAACAGATAGAGACTGTTAAATGGTATGGCTCCCGGCAAAAGACTTCCCAAGCGGTCCAGGATAATGTGGCTTCCTATCAGGGACTTTCCCAGCAACCCTACCATTTTTGACGAGGGTTTCGCATTATATACGGCATTGGGGATCAGCGCAAAGGCCATGAAGAGACAAAATCCTGCCGATGAGATGGCTTCCGTGCCATTTTGGAATAAGGCCACTAGGCCGGCTTTGCCTTTGGTGGTTATCGGGTCGATCTCCAGAGGTGATATGGCTTCCAAAAAGGCCAAATAGCCGGCATTTAAGTGACAACCGCCCCGGTTGGCGGTGGCATAGCCCAGGCCTTGTCCTGCTGCCTTGCGTGGTTCGTATGATGCAAGTTCCAATCCTTTGGAGTGGATGGCAAAATCCTCTCCACCATAAATGTCTGCCAGGCATTTGGTTCCTTCCCCCAGTTCAGTGTATTCCCCTTCCCGATAGGCAATCTTCTTAATGACTTCTGATATTTTGTCGACTTCTCCAAAATGCAGTCCAAAATCCTTGATGCCTTTTTCCGCCAGTTCCATGACAAACGCCAGGGTTCCGGCCAGTGAAATGGTATCCATACCCAGTAGGTCTGCTTGGTAGTTCCACTGATTTATTAATTCAAGATCAGCACAGTCTATATTGGAACCGAATAGCCCTATGGTTTCGAATTCAGGGCCCTTGACCTCATTGCCATTCACCATGACTCTGCGTTCACAGCGTATGGGGCAGCTTACACAGCCAGAGTTTCTGGTCATGTATTGTTCGGACAAGGTTTCTCCGGATATGGCATCAGCCTTTTCATAAGTACCTTTTTGAAAGTCGCGAGTAGGCAAGATGCCGGATGTGTTACATTGATTTACAAAACCAGCCGAACCGTACAATGGCATGGCTTCCCCGGTGGCTTTATGATGTTTCAGATACTTTACCCAGCGCTGTACAAATTTTTGTAGCTTATGACGGTTATATACTGGTATCTCCATGGTTCCATATGCTACTAGGGCCTTCAGGTTCTTAGCGCCCATTACCGCTCCCACCCCACAGCGTCCAAGAACTCTTTCTCCGGATACGGCACAGGCATATTTGACCAGGTTTTCACCCGCCGGTCCTATTACCAGCTTGCCATAGCGCCGATCAAATTGCTGCTGGGTTTTTTCCGTATCCATCCCCCATAGATGGGAGGCGTTCTTTATCTGTATTTCTCCATCCATGATTTCTATGTAGGAGGGTTCTTGGGCCCTGCCTTTGATGATCAAGCCATCATAACCAGCTTTGCGCATTTTGACTCCGAACTGTCCCCCGCAATTGGAGGAAGCTATCCCACCAGTCAGGACGTTTTTGGTAGTCATATTGAATCTGCTGGATGAGGGGGCACCCGTTCCGTTAAGTGGACTGGTGTTTACGATGATTATATTTTCTGCTGATAAGGGATCCACCCCGGGTTGCAGTTCGTCATACAATATCCTGGCACCGAGTGCCTTGCCTCCAATGTACAGTTCAAAGGTTTTGTCCGATATCGGGTACTCGTTTACCTCCTGGGTGGAAAGATCTATAACTGCGTAGCGAAGCTTGATCATACCGGCACCTCCATGGAAATTGCTTGCATAGGGCATTCTCTGGCACATAGTCCGCAACCTACACAGGCCTTTTCATCTGTAAGCAGAGCAAATACCCTGAGATCCCCCTTCTTTTGGGGCAAAGAGATGGACAGGGCATATTTACCGCAGGCGTCTACACAAATGGCGCAGGCGGAACAAAGCTCTCGTTTAATCACGGGCCGAGGCCAATCTTTGCGGGGGACTTTTACTACCGCCTGCCCGCTTGCGTCCAACAACGCTCCCTTAGCACAAGCTCTTCCGCAAACCCCACAGTCCACACAGCGTTTGGCATTAATTACATGTACTGCTTTGGCTTCTCCGGTTATAGCTGATACTGGGCACAGCTTGCTGCATAACGTGCATCCACTGCATTCTTCGGTTATATAATGTGCCAATATATTCCCTCCAATCAAGCATAAATGCTACTATATTTGGTGTAAATTCTGATAGTACAGTCCGTATTCCGCTAATGATACACGCAAGATATAATCGGAAGCTGAAGCTTCCTCTACTGTTTCTACGCTTTCACCAAAGAAGAGCTCCCACCTATCACTTTTTTTCCAGTAAAAAATCACATGCCATATTCCGCTCTTTCGATAAGTTCTACCTGCATCTCTTTATTTAGCGTAACGAAATAGGCGTTGTAGCCGGAGATTCGCACCAACAGGTTTTTGTAATTTTCTGGATTCGCCATCGCGTCCTTCAGCGTATCAGAATTAACAACATTGAACTGCATTTGCATGCCACCCTGTTCAAAATAGGTCTTCACATAGGAGTGCATCGTATTTATGGTCTTTTCCCGGGAGTCCCGGGCAGAAGGAATTAGCTTTACATTAAAAGCAATGTTATTATCCATGTTTTCGGGTTCAAGCCGGGCCACATCCCTAATGTTATCAAGGAAATTTTTTGACGCCGATGGATGCGGGGTTAGACCCGGGGTAAATGGTTTTCCGGCTAACCTTCCCGAGGGCAGCGCGCCGGAGAGATTCCCATAAGCCACATATTGGGACATTGACCAGAATCCTGTGGTATAAGCGCCCTGGCGATAATTTGAATGCGACGCATAAATATCGTGAACCATTTTGGCTACCCGGTTGGCCATATCCAGGGCTTCCTGATCTCCTGATCCGAACAGAGGAACCTTGTTCCTAACCATGACCTGCACTTCAGAATAGCCTTCAAAGTTGGCATCAACTGCTATTTTTAGTTCCGCAAAACTAAGCTTCTTTTCCTCAAATACCAGCTTCTTAACTGCCATCAGAGAATCGCTTATGTCTGCCAGTCCGATATTGGATGATCCTGATGTGTTATACCTTGCTCCTCCATTTGTCACATCAACACCACTATCAATAGAACCCTGTATCATTGCACTGAGCAAAGGGGTCGGCCGACAATTAGCTTGAGCTTCGGCCAGCATGGTATCAAATTCCACCGCGTTATCAATCAGGAACTTCTGCTGAGTGGCAAACGCCTGAAAGAAATCATCGAAACTTTGGAAATCCCCATCTGCAATGCACCCCGTTTTGGGGCCTAGATCCCAGGTCATCATTGGATGCCGGCCATTGTTCAGAGCCATTTCCATAGCCGCGACCATGTTCATCAATATGGATCCCGTATGGCCCATATGTTTACCGCACAGGGTTGGTTCTACGCACCCGGTTGCCGCCCAGTCGCGTATATCTGCTAGCGGATAGCCATGCTGACTGAGCGATGCAAATACCGCATCGTCCCCCTGTGTCATGGAAGGGGTGGCAGCAGTTGTAAAGTTAACCTCGCACAGTCGTTTGAGGTAGGTATCACTATTTTTCTCCAGATTAAACCGGGCATTAACATTGGGATCACGAATAGAAAGCATTTCGGTTACCTTGAGAATTATGTAGGTCATGTCGTTTACTCCGTCTTTTCCCTCCGGAGTCACCCCTCCCAGGGTGATGGCCTGATCAGATGAACTACCGCCAAACAGGTAATTGCCGATGTCCGGCGATAGCGGCAGATGATCCGTGCAGCGCATAAAGAAGCACCCTACCAGTTCAACCGCCTTCTTAATGTAAGACTCCCGTTCTTCGTCCGTGGAGAGCTTTGCCATATCATTTTCAAAATAGAGCTGCAGCCATTGATCCAGTCTTCCCAGTGAAAGCCCGGTATTGGTGTTCTCCATGTGAATCGCAATCCACATTATCCAGATGGCGTTAATGGCTTCATCCAATGTTTCGGCGGGATTCATGGGCACCCGATGGCAAATATGAGCCAGGCTCAGAAGTTCCGCCTTTCTGGTTGCATTTGACTGGTTACCGGCCATTCTCAAAGCTTCCCTGGAAAGATTTTCTGTGTATGTGTTCACACCTTCCAGAACTATACACATAACCTGTAGCGTGTTCTTTTGCTTCTGATCAAGGCCAGGATCGTCATGAAGTTTTTCTTCGACCTCCTGTATGATTCCTTTGGTACCTAGCTTGAGCAGTCGAGGAAAATCGGGTATGGTATGCGATATGCCCACTGATTTCCAGACAAAATAGTATACCCAGCGTTCATCGATTTGCTGACACAGCGGATTATTATATTGGCTTCTTACCTGTTCCCGAAAGTTTCGTTTAGCCCAGAAGGGAAAAACATCATGCAATGTCCTGGCATCCTCATCTGAAATGCGATATGGATTTAGCACCCTTTTATCTACTGAGCCCAGTTCCCCCCAGATCATGGTGCCCTGGGCGTCAGGGTAGACGATCACGCCGGTTATTTCCTTGGAAGTGGTGGTACCAGCCACCAGTTCATTTGAGGCGATAATCGGCCGTCGATTCTCCATTAGATATTTAAATGCCAACGCCTGGCGCAATTCCGGATTCCAGGGGACGCCATTTTCATCATTTTCAAAGCCATTCGTGCGGTACCACTCGGTAAGAAGACGGGGCCGCTCCGCGCATATCTCAGGAACGGTGTTAAAGTGATTATCGAGCATATGGATTAATCTAGGAAAGTCATCAATACTGAAGGACGAGAGATAGTGATCATGCAAATACTTTACGCCCTCATCAGATTTTTCTCCTTTGAGACCGCCTTTCCTACGGTTCATCATTTCCATGGGAAGGTCGGGATCATTTACTGCATACTCGCTCTTTCGATCCTTGATATCCTTCTGTTGAGCCTTGTTCAACATCTTCTGATGCTTATTGCCAAGTAATAAAGAAATATAATAGTTAAACAACTGCAGATAAGCCAGATTGCCATCCATGACCATCTTGTTATGCAAGATTGATTCCCCTGCTGAAACAGGGTGTTTTCCCTTGATAGAGTAGGTGATTTAAAATTTTTCGTCAATAATTTCCGCATAGATGTTCTTTTTTACTTAAAAATGGCCTGATCAGTCTCCATTATTAC
>JAYEHK010000055.1:0-4665 GCA_034659475.1 Bacillota bacterium
AATATATTGCTTGGCTCGTTATTTTTTTATGTTGACCGATATAGCTTAGACGATCAGATTGCGTTGTTTTCCCGTTCATTGCCTGTCGCTCCGATGTTATTCTGTCGCTGGATGCCATTTCTTTCGGAAAAATAATGTGTTGTTTCTGCCGCCGGTAATTTGTCGTTCAACAGACAGAACACCGCTATAGTTTTTTTGACAGGAAACCGGGCAAACTGAACTTTGCCCTAAGGCACAATAACACAGAACTAACAAATGCTTTAGTAACCGGTGACAAAGCACTCCTTGAACCATTTATTCTTCCCGAACGCTTAAGTGAATTCCCCTAGGATCGCTTAAAAAATAGCTACTGGGATCATCCCTGTGCTGCTTTCATTTACTTTGAAGGCGATCACCTGGGTTATAGAGAAGCGTTTTCCATCTTGATTTACCCAGAGACCGGGTTCCATACCGCCTGCTATACTGAGTGATGATCTCATTGACAATTTATCTACTGCATTGCCCAAAGTCATGAGTATGGCACGTTCACCTGTAAGCGCACCTGCCGCTTGGGCCATTCTTATTCCGTCACCATCATGCAAAGGTGCAGACCTGTCAATGTATTTTGACTTATCAAGACCCGTAAGTTCTTTCACCATTTCTTCGTTATTACCAAAGCCGCCAGTTGCTAAAATAACTGCTTTCGCATTGATATCTAATTCTTTTCCATCTTTCATAGTTGCTTTAACACCGGACACCTGTCCATCTTTCATGATAAGTTCTTTGGCAGGGGTGCTAAGCATGATTTCAACGCCAAGTTTTTCAGCTGATGGTTTCATATGATCGTTAATTACAGACTTACCAAAACCTTCATAAATGTACCATGTTTTACCACCAGTTCCGCAGCTAAGTACATTTTCAAACTTTACACCCATATTCATAAGCCATTCAATATCCTCGCCTGAATGACTCATGACATCTCTCCACAAATTGCCGTCAACCTTGTAGTTGGAAAATTGGAACTCTTCCTTTAGCAATTCCTCTTGACTAATCGTGACACCCATCTGTTTCTGAATAGGACTTTCACTGGCAAATATACCTTCAGCAAAGCTTGTACTTCCACCTAGAACAGACTGTTTTTCCAATAAAATAACTTTTGCCCCTTGACTGGCTGCTTCAATGGCTGCCGACATACCGGACATACCACTGCCTACAACTACAACATCAGCTTGTTTGGCAGCAGCAGTTCCCTGTTCCTCACTGCTGTTTGCTGAGCCGCATCCTGCTACACTAAATGCCAACATCAGTGTTAAGAACAAAGCCAAAACTTTTTTACCCTTTTTTATCAGTTTTTCCTCCTCTATTGATAATTGTCCCAGAAATACCTATTGCTGTTATTTCCCTCCTTCTTTTTATTGACTATAAAGCAACTCCAACAGAATATGAGCAGCGCTTAATAGTTTCTCAACGCTTGGGTTATTGCTTCTGTCGCAATGACCTGTTTGCCGTTATCTTTTAAAAAGACTGGCAAAATAGACTTAGGAAACTTATTTTTTTTCAGGCGCTCCATGCCTTGCTCAAATCTGAACACATTAATACATAAAACCATGTGTATTCAATGGACAGTATATCGCCGAGAAACAAATAATACATTGGGAGGCGGAACGAAATGTATTGTGATTTTCCACAAAAGGGTTTGGAAACGTGTCTAGATAAGCGTTACTACATCTGCATCCTGAGGGGATTCATAACAACATGATCTGTAGAAAGTTATATGCTCAGTCGGAAGAACTGATTGACGATTTATTCGTTACAGAGAATCATACCGTTATGATGTATGAAACCATGCTGCCCTAACCTGTTTTTTCCATTAAAAGAAGGGGTATATGTTTAACATATACCCCTTCTTTTATCCCGTCGGTCAAAATCAGCGTTTTTGTTATCGAGTAACCGAGGTTGGAGAGAACAGTTCTACGTACCAATCTTTGAGCCACTGGGTGTTATCATTGAACACCAATGATGTTTATAACAAGCCATTAAAACCATGGGGGCGCCTTACCCATTGGAGTATTTTCACCAGGTCGGTTTGGGGAAGGTTCTTCCTGAATCTTCCGGTTGTATTCTGCTGTTCTGGTTTTAAAGGCTTTAACATGACTCTCGTTCATCGTAAGATCCGGCATTGGGTTTGCCCTTAGCGCACCACTGCAGATTTCCCTTCCGTTTTCCCTGGAGAACAGAAGCATCATTTCTCCTGGTGCAGCAATCAAATAGCATTCTTCAATGTCCACACTATTTAATTCTGCTGCCTCATAAGCATATCTGCTTTTATTATCCAAACTGCAGAATACCCCTGTTATTTTGCCATCCTGGACACTGACCTGATAATCTGCCACCGTCTTTCCATCTGCCACTACAGAGAACAAATAGGTGTTCTCAAAAACAATCTGATCAATAATATCCTTTTCGGCAGAAAACTCGATTTTCCATGATTCCTGCGATCTTTTCAGATTCCAGACCGGAAGCGGCCTCCCCAACTCTGCTTTTTCCAACTCACTCACCGTAACGTCCGGTAAAATCTCTGCCGCCTCCGGTGGGATTCTATCTGTATAATTCTGATAAAACTCAACAAGTTGTGTCCGGCCTTCCTGGTAAAACGATTCTCTGGCGAGCTGAATATTAGGTGGTCCTTGCTTCAAATTTGGATTACCTGCGCATCCGGCACATAACCAGATAAGCACGAAGATCAATTCCAGTGAAACGATTTTCCTTATAACGTTCATCATTACCCCTCCTCCTCAATTTGCTGTAGACGTTTATCAATGATATCCAGCCGGTTTATCACTTCATCATGTTTTTGGTTTATTTCCCTTAATAGATGAATAATCTGATCCAACCGTTTGCTTATTCTGCAAAGATAGGTCAACATTTACAATCTCCCCCTTCTGTCAAATACAAAGGAAACACGCTTAATTAATTATCTATCATCATTTCATAAAATCCCCAATAGCCTGAAATTGCAATGATTACTTTACATCAAATATGAGTCAATCACAGTATAGGAAATAGTGCCGTTTTCTATTTTATACTCCAGCAACAGGTACCCTCCTATATGTCCATCTTCAAAATATGCCAGCACCCATCTGTCCGTAAGAACAAATATATGATCAGAACCGAAGAAACGCATTGTTCCCCCTAAAATACCCTCATAGGGAATTAGTTCGTTATGTGTTTTAAGGTCCAGCGCAATATCCTCGGGGCTTCCTGTAAAGCCATTGCGCCGCAGATTGTCTAGTCGGGGTAACGTACTTATAAGGTCATCGCGTTTCCGAATCTCTGCCCGGAGGTCCTTAATCTCACTTGCCAACTCGGTCTTTTCATTGGCCAATATTTGATTTTCCTGCGTTAGAGCATTTATCTGATTGTGGTATTGCCAGATAACAACAGTCATAATTGCCAGAATGCAAACCAATCCCACCGTCACAATGATCCGCACATACCTTTTCAAATGACTTTCCCCTTTTTAATCATTATTCGTTGAATGAAGTGCCTCCTTAAACCTTACACAAGAATCCACAACGACCCCAAACCCAAAAATGCAGCATCCCAGTATTACCAACCATAAATCA
The DNA here is from genome assembly GCA_034659475.1 of Bacillota bacterium. Lineage (GTDB taxonomy): Bacteria > Bacillota > Syntrophomonadia > Syntrophomonadales > Syntrophomonadaceae > JAYEHK01. The sequence continues at coordinate 3,606 of JAYEHK010000055.1, forward strand.
TCCTCTGTCAGTGTCAATAGCCCGAAAAAACACAGAACAGCTCCTGCTATTATGGGAACAATAATGACGAATTTGCTTCTGATAAATCGCCAATTCAGCAGCAGATAAACAAGCAATGTTAAAACCGGTATAAATGCGTTAAGGTTAAAATTCATTTGATATACCTTCTTTCCTGAAACAAGATAACAACACGTGTCAATAATAATTTCGTTCCATATTCTTTCCCTGTTTTCTCGCAAAACCCTTCCAAATCACCGCGAATAACCGCATTGAGCGCGCGAATAACCATTTTAGCCCTTTAAATGCCCCAAAAGCGCAAAGAATTTGTCGGCGATAATATTTAATCATGTCAATACACGATTCCATTATATGCCTTTTATGTTGGAGAAACACCATATTTAGATAAATAAGATCAGTCTCATGACATTTTAAAACGGCCATCCTTTGAGGATGGCCGTTTTAAATATCCATCTATTATTCGGTTGTTCTTAAACGCTCAACAACTGTTTTTTGCGACATCTTCTTGTAGCACAGCAGGGGGATAAGTGCTGTAATTACAATCATGGGAACAACGCAAAGGGCAACAGGATACAGCGTGAAATGCCATGTGAAATAACTTAATTCAGCACCCATCATCTGCACCACTGTTACGCTGGCAACAATAGAGAGCACCAGCGAACACAATAGACCAAGAAATGAGTAACCCAAACCCTCAAAAATCAGCATTTTCTTCACTTGCTGGCCAGTCATACCGACAGATTGCAGCATAGCAATCTCTTTGTGCCGGGAGAGGACAGAAGTCATCATAGAGTTTATGAAGTTCAAAATGCCAATCAAAGCAAGAATTGCGCAAAGCGCACCACCAACAAGGTGGTACATATCAATCATACTTTGGAAGGTCTGCCGCAGGGTAACTTTAGAATAATAGTCTAAACTGCTTTCTGTATTAGTGGTATAGTTTTTTAGCCAGTTTTCTGCAGGAATGATATGTTCATCATCAACATCAAAAATGGTTTTCATCGGCAGATAGTCCGCAAAGCCAATAGCTTTAAGAAACTCT
>JAYEHK010000056.1:0-4659 GCA_034659475.1 Bacillota bacterium
ACGTAATGGAAACTAATTTATTTTCTGAATAAGTTAAGAGCCTAGCACCTTTTTTGCTTTTGGAGTCTGTTTCCGTTCTCATGTGGTCCGTTCCGCGGCAGGGATTAACCTAGCTTTGGTTAGGGGTAAGGGGTTAAGAGTTAGGGGGTTAGACGCTTCGCGTCAAACATTTTCCTCACCCCTCACCCCTCACCCCTCACCCCTCACCCCTTACTCCTTATTGAAATAGTCTGCCGTGTAAGAGGAGGAAATTATATTGACATCCCTTCTGAACCGTTCCAACTAACCAACTGTCCAACTGTCCAACTGACCAACTAACCAACTAACCAACTAACCAACTTTACGTCGCATAATCTATCTACTACGACACTTACTGGCTATGGATAGATATAAAAAAGGCAGGGTTTTAACCTGCTTTTTGGACTTTATTAAATATTATGCCGTGCACCTGACTTCGAACGCACCTTCCGAGCGTTACTTGAACAGTTAACTCCATCCAGGCACCCCTTCGTCACATGGAAGTTACTCCTTAGTGCTGCTTCCTTCCAGACCTGACACGATTCAAAGTGTCCCATTGCGAAGGACCCGGACTTCAACGCCACTTATTCAAGCCAGACCCCACAAGGACACGCCCTGGGCCAGGAATTCAACCCTGCTATAGCGGATTGCAGGTTACAGGGCACCGCTACCTCCCCGTCTAGCACGGCAAATCTTAATCTTAGCAAAAGAAGTTCTTTCCTATTCAGCGACAGAAATCCTTTCTACTTCATCTTGTGCCTGTTTATTGTACAATGTTTTATGGGGGATTGCAAGCTACTATAAATATTACCATACTGCCCATTTTGCCCAAAAGCTATTCGCTCATCAGTGCTTTTTCAGGAAGTTTTCAATCCTTGTATGAAACGCCTCCGTATCAAACATCTGGTACAGTTGTTTCGCCTCAATCTCCAGCGCTTTGTCAAGGGCGTACTCCCCTCCTTCATTCATAACCTGTTTCACCCCGTGAACAGCCGGGGATGCCTTCTGCGAAATGGTTTGGGCGATCTCCTGCGCCTTCATTAACGCCTTGCCTTCTGGCGCCAAGGTTTGCACCAGTCCAATTTTTTCAGCCTCAACCGCCTCCACGACCCTGCCAGTAAAAAGAAGTTCCCGGGCACGCCCTTCACCAACTAAACGAGGTAATCGCTGTGTACAAAAAACCAAGCCAAGATTGACACCAGTCGCTCCAAACCGGGCTCTTTCATCGGCTACCCGAATATCTGCACATAGCGCCAGTTCCAAACCTGCTCCCATCGCATATCCATTAATCGCAGCAATTACAGGATGTTTGCAGTTTTGTACCCTTTGCAAAACCTGATATACCCGTTCAAAATAGGCCTGATTCTCCAGCGCGTTTCTGGATAAAAACCCCTTGATATTCGCCCCCGCACAAAAGAATCGTTCAACCCCTCCCGTAAGAATAACCGCTGACAGCTCCATTCCTTCTATCCTTACAAAGGTTTCATCCAGTTGATCCAGTACCTCATCGCTTAGAGCGTTAGCCGGTGTTGCCTCCAGCGTTACCGTGGCTATGCGTTCCTGAACCTTTACTTGTATGTTTTCAACTGAGTCTTCTGTTATTTTAAATTCAGTCATAATAAAACCTCCGCACATAAATACACTATGTTTTGAAAAAATTAAACTTCCCCTGGCAATGGGTCACACACAGCTATAATCCTTGTGCAAAGAGTTCTGCTTTGTTATGGGATATTCCTTTTTAAAGACTATATATAATCAAAACTTTTTGTCATGCTATAACCTCTTACAATCTGATTATTATGCATACACAAAACCCGCTTTAAAAATCATTAGGCTCAAAGCGGGTTAATGTTTGTGTATATTCAGGACACCCTTCAATAACTTTTATAGATTGATTACTATTTAAAGATGACCTCGCCCTTTTGCATTGTCTCAATAGAAACAAGTGATTCCACTCTCACTCCGGAGTCGCGTAAAACCTGCCCGCCATCCTGAAATCCTTTTTCAATCACAATTCCGACCCCTACCAGATGCGCCCCAGCCTGTTCCACAACCGTCTTTAACCCCAACACAGCGCGACCTCTGGCCAAAAAATCATCAATAATTAATACCCGATCATCAGATGTAATATACCGGGTTGATACCTTAATCTTATAGCTTCGATCACGAGTAAATGAATAGACATCCCCGGTATAAGTGTCTTTATCCAAATTTCTTGATTCGGTTTTTTTCGCAAATACTACGGGCACATTAAAGTATTGTGCCGCAATGGAAGCAATCGCAATTCCAGAAGCTTCTATGGTCAAAATCTTCGTTATTTTTTCATCACCAAATCGTTTTTTAAACTCTTTGCCAATTTCATTTAAGAATTCAACGTCTAGTTGGTGATTCAGGAAACTGTCCACTTTTAAAATGTCGTCCCCTTTTACAACCCCTTCTTTGCGTATCTTTTCCTTTAATAAATCCATATTCATCTCCCTGCTAACTATCCAGTCCTAATGCGTCCCTTAAGTTGAAAAGATAATTCGTTTTCCTTAACAGGAGAACGATTCCAGATACGTTTCTGGAAGGCAATCCAAGTAAATATTAAATCTAATTATAGTACATTTTTCACTACTTTTTTCAGGAAAAATTATTTTCTCTTTCCTTTATTAGTGATCTTGATAAGAATTCGCTAATCTTTTAAAATATCTTTGATCTTCTGGATATTGCAAATGACAAGTTATAATATTGCAGGCGTCATTATGTCATTATTGTTTGTGCGCGGACTTGTCATCGGGTTTTCTATTGCAGCATCGGTAGGTCCCATAGGCATTCTCTGTATTCAACGTACTTTGTCAGGGGGCATGTGGGCCGGCTTGGTCAGTGGGTTGGGCGCTGCAACTGCAGATGGGATTTACGGCCTGGTAGCAGGCCTGGGGTTAACAATGATATCTGGTTCTTTATTGGCTTACCGAGACCCTATTCAGATGGTTGGCGCTGTATTTCTTTGTTATTTGGGCATAAGGATTTTCTTTGCTTCTCAGGTATCACAGAATGAATGTACAATAACCCCTTTTCCTTCAGTACTGACACATTCCTATTTATCTATGTTTTGCCTTACGCTAACGAATCCGTTAACCATTCTATCCTTCATGGGTGTTTTTGCAGGTCTTGGGATGGGCCATACAGAAGCAGGTTATGCGGATATGTGGCAACTAGTCATGGACGTTTTTACCGGATCGGTTCTGTGGTGGATAACCTTGAGTCTATCCGTCAGTGTTCTTCGCAGAAGGCTTAGCCCGACTATACTGCGCGGGATAAATCGTGGGGCAGGTATCATTATCGCAGCCTTCGGACTCATTATTTTGCTTGATATTCTACGTGTCAATTTATGAACTCATTTCAATAAAAGAGTCCATCCTCGTTGGCCTTCATTTTCGTAAAATGACTGGGACCCTGAAACACTCTTTGCCCTTCCATATAATCCTGCGCTTCATCTTCATCCAGCCAGATCACACCTGATCGATTGCATTCTGGTCGCCCACAAATTAACGCTGTTTCCGGATATCCAATGGGCCTAACATAAGCAACATAATCTTTCTTATGGCCTTTTGGCCAGCCATGATTGATCAAACATCTACAAAGCGCCATACACCTTCCTCCAAAATTATTTATTTACATATATTACCTATTCTTTGTTCGCCCCTTCTTTCCTCTTTTCCTTATCAATAGAATTTTTTACCCAATGGGCACTTATGCATTCTAACTCACCAATATTGCCTCTCCTTGCCAGACTAGATTGCTATCCTCCGTAGACCCAGCCATAACGCCAACGGTCTTGCGCTGGACATCAACGGATGTTTGCTGGCGGCAGAACACGGATCACGAAGTGTAACCTGCATGGATACAAACGGAACAGTAAAAGGGGTTTCAGACAAAAACCTGAAACCCCTTTTATTTCTTATTAATGGTGGAAAGAAATCGAACCCTTGAACGCTTTTAACACATTACTCGATTTCCAATCTTGCGCCTTCAGCTGTACTCTACCACTTCTCCATAAAAAGACATTATTGCCTCAATTTTTCAGGATTTTCTCAATAATTCAGATTTGATCCCTTCTAAACAACTCTAAGTTCAATAAATTTGTATTACTCGTTGAAAAATTTAGTTGTGCTCCATTCTTATTCTGCGTAGGATCAGCAACCCCAATTTAATGTTTTTCTATGCTTTTAATCAATTCATTTGCAATATTGTGGCTATCAAGCCGCATCATGCTTTCTTCTGAACGACCGAAACTTAGAAGGTTGATACTCCCGTACCATACTAGCCTCTGATCCATAATGGCAAATTTCTGATGAATATTTGCCTTAAATACCATATGAATGCCAGCCGTTTTTAACAAATCCAAAGCTCCATGTAGTGCACTTTGATCCTTTTGACTCTGATCATTCGGTGGTCTGGTCACAACGATAACCTTAACGTTTTTACCCAGTGCCATGTTGAGATACTGTAACATTTGTACGGTTCGTTTTTTGCTGACAAAGGGACTTACGATGATAATTTCCCTCTTCGCATTGATGATATCATTACAATATGTAAGGCGACAATTTCAGATTACCCGTAATAACAAAAACGCAACAAATTAAAATTCCATAACCC
>JAYEHK010000057.1:0-20634 GCA_034659475.1 Bacillota bacterium
TAACACTGACCAAACCGATTCTACCAGTTGCACTGGCACTGACCATGATCGTACAGGGATTTGTTAGCGTACGTATCGGTGCTATGGAATCCAGAAGCTTTAGAGATCTGGGGATTGCAGGTGTTATCGGTGGTGTTCTTCTGGCAAAGGGTGCAGCGTATGCATTCGGCGTTGGAATTCTGGCTTGCTTGATTGCTTATGGCGGAAACTTCTTCAAAGGCGATGTTGAATTTGGTCACCTGTGGGCGGCTGAAATCGAATCTATGCTTGAGGAAGAAGATAAACTGGCTTAAAAAAACAGTATCGTGTAATATAAAAACAGGAAGGTAGACCCTTGGGTTTGCCTTCCTGTTTTGCATCTTCCGCTATGCCGTGAGGACACAGCCACTGATGAAAATGGTGAGGAATAAGGGGTCAGGTGTAAGGTGGTGCCAGAATTTGAAGCTTCTTTTGCGATTAAAAAAATAAAGTCCGCGGAGGTCCTAAAGGTCAACGTTGTCCGCGTCTATTAATTGACTGTTTTCGTACTAATGAAAGATAAACAACGAAAAAACAGAGATCTTGGATTATCGCTGAAATATTGGTAAGATGGATATAATATTAATATGTAGCGGTAGAGAATGGGGGAAATAGAATGAGACATGAAATGTACGACATCGCGATTATTGGTGCTGGTCCTGCTGGTTTGTCAGCCGCCATCAATGCAACGATTCGGAATAAAAAAGTCATCGTAATCGAAGCAGAAACGCCGGCTACTTCGTTGAAAAAAGCTCCTAAAATAGTCAATTATCTTGGTACACAGAGCATTAGCGGACAAGAGATGCTAGACCAGTTTTTAGCACACGCTGTTGGAATGGATGTTGAAATTTTGTACGTAAAAGTGGAAGCAATGAGTGAAGATGAGGGGATATATAATATTCTGGCAGGAAATGACTTCATTCAGAGCAAGACTTTGCTATTAACCACAGGGGTGCCTTATCGTTCCACCCTGCCCCGAGAGGACGAGATGATAGGAAGAGGATTAGGGTACTGCGCAACCTGCGATGGCCCGATTTACAGGGGTAAAGATGTACTGATTGTTGGACATGGTCCAGAAGCGGAACATGAAGCTAGCTTTATGGCAGAAATCTGCAGTAAGGTATATTTCCTGCCTCTTTATAAGAACCCTGGCGAATTGGACATAAGGGTGGAGATGTTGCCAAAGTCTAAACCGAAGAATATACTAGGGGGCGAATTTGTGGAAGGTTTGGAGCTGGAAAACGGACAAATCGTTCATGCGGAAGGGGTATTTATACTCGGTGCTGAAACGGCTCCAGATCGTTTGATTCCTGGACTGGAAATAGAGGACAACCATATCAAGGTGAATCGTAACATGGAAACCAATCTTCCCGGGGTGTACGCAGCAGGGGATTGCATTGGGGCTCCTTATCAAATTGCCAAAGCCGTTGGAGAAGGTCAAATAGCTGGTCTGAATGCCAGTAAGTACGCAAGCAGAAAATAAACGCAAAGAAAATGATTAAAAATATTCAACTAATGGTTGACTCAAAATCCCACAGATGCTATAATAAATTTCGTTGCGGAGCCGTGGTGTAGCGGTTAACATGTCGGCCTGTCACGCCGAAGAGCGTGGGTTCAAATCCCATCGGCTTCGCCATATTATGTGACTGAAAGGTTAAGACCCGTATTAACCTTTATCAATCTAAAGCGCGTAAACAGTCAACATCGATTTATGTCGAATACCTGAAAATAGGGGTTGACAGAGGGCAGTAAGGGATATATAATATTCCTTGCGACGCGAAAGAAACGTTGGATGAAATATCCATTAAGCCTCGGTAGCTCAGTCGGTAGAGCAGCGGACTGAAAATCCGCGTGTCGGTGGTTCAAGTCCGCCTCGAGGCACCATGTTAAGCGGAAGTGGCTCAGTGGTAGAGCTTCGCCTTGCCAAGGCGAAAGTCGCGAGTTCGAATCTCGTCTTCCGCTCCATTGTAAAAGATCGCGTTACCAGAGGTAACGCTTTTATTTTGTCTGATTCCCTGAGACATGACCAGGAAAGCTTGATAAATTAGCAGATGTGCTTGCAAAATCAGGGTAGAGTTGATATAATAATTCCTGCGCGAACGCGTAAACTTGGGCGGGTGGCGAAGAGGCTAACGCTGTGGTCTGCAAAATCACCATTCACCGGTTCGAATCCGGTCTCGCCCTCCATATTTAAAAAAAAACAACCCTTTTGCTGAAATGGCACAAGGGTTGTTTTTTCTGCATAGAGAGTTTAGTAATGACAAGCAGATGAACATGGGGGGGAGGATTATTTTGTTTATTGATGTTATGAATTTGCCGGACGATGGAGATACTCAGCTTACTGGATGAGAAAGTGGAAACAGTGGAGAAAACGGAATGAATACAAAAAGGGAATTTCATTCAACTGGCAAGGGAGAAGTAAAGGATAAGTACAGCAACTGTGCGGGAAAGTACGATAGTTTCAATGCCGGGCTGGAGTTTATTGGATTGCGGAAGTTCAGGAAAAATCTAGTTCGTCAGGCCAGCGGAAAGGTTCTGGAGGTAGCAGCGGGTACGGGGGTTAATTTTGAGTACTATCGGTCAATATCTGCACTTACAGCGGTGGATCTGAGCCCTCAGATGCTGAAGATAGCCTTGCAAAGAGCTGGAAAACTGGATCTGGTAATTGAGGTAAGTGAAATGGATGCCGAGAACCTGGAGTTTCCAGATCAATATTTTGATACTGTGGTCTCCTGTCTAAGCACGTGTACATTTACTGATCCTGTAAAAGCATTGAAGGAAATGAATAGAGTATGCCGTTCAGACGGACGTATTTTATTACTGGAGCATGGACGAAGTGATAACTGCTGGCTAAGTCGTATTCAGGACCGAACCGCAAAAAAGTGGGCAGAAATGGTTGCCTGTCACTGGAATCGGGATACCATGGAAATAATTCGGCAGTCAGGACTAAGTGTTTTTGAGGTAAGAAAACATTGGCTTGGCATTGTTAATGTAATTATCGCGGTCCCGAATAAAATGAATTAAACAACGGCAGGCGGAGAGGCTGTTAGTTGCACTCTGCGTGGGATAGCTGTTAGGCTGCTTATAATAAAGTGTGTTTTGAAAAAATATTGCCAATTAAACAAGGATAATAAACACTTTGGCAGAATACTGATGCATAAGAGTAATGGTTACTACTCAGCCATTGACAAAATAATGACTCAAGTTTCGCAGTTGACGGATTATGCGGCATAAAGTTGGTTGGTTAGTTGGTTAGTTAGTTAGTTGGTTAGTTGGTTAGTTGGTCAGTTGGTTAGTTGGAAAGAATAGATGCGGATTACACGGACCCTTCGGGCACGGATTAACATGGCTGAGTAGTAACGATTAATGAATGGTTCACGCACAGTCAGGGGATAGAGGAGGTTTTTAGAGTTGATAGAGACAACACGTTTCGGACCGGTGACACGCTTTTTGATGGGGAGGGTATTTGACGGTAAGCCGTTGTATACAATGGCATGCTATTATGTAGACGGACTCCTAATTGATACCGGGCTTCATCATATTGGGGAGGAGATTGCCGAGGCTTTTAAAGGCTATACTGTAGATATCATTGTAAATACACATCACCATGAGGACCATATCGGGAACAATCATCTTTTTCAGCAGCTATTTGATACGGGGCCCGCGCTGGCGCACAGACTTGCCGTTCCTCTGATCATTAATCCAGATCTGTGGACAGGGAAGTTATTGTCCTACCAGCTAATAGCCTGGGGCGTACCTCTTCCTTCGCAGGCTGCGGAGATTCCATCCACGGTAAAAACACCGAACTACACGTTTCGAGTGCTTCATACGCCGGGACATAGCGATGATCACATCTGTTTGATTGAAGATAAAGAGGGGTGGCTGTTTTCCGGCGATTTGTATATTAGTGATACCGTAAACGTAATGAGAAGTGATGAAAATGTCCCCCAGATCATTCACACCCTGGAAAAGCTCTTACATGAATCCTTCGATACCATCTATTGTGCCTCAGGCAATGTGGTGGAAAATGGGCATGCAAAACTGCAGGCTAAATACGATTATCTGGTAAGTGTTCAGCAGCAGGTCAAGGAATTAAGCAGTAAAGGCCTCAAGGCAGAAGCGATAATGGAGAAACTGTTCGGCAAAGAAAGTGGACTCAGTCAAATATCAGAGGGCGATATGTCCAGAATGAACCTGGTCCGATCTCTCATGGGCAGTGAATAATTCCTCCAACCACGGAAAGCGAAAAGATGGTCAGTTTATTGCTATTTAGCACTTGCAAAACTGACATGAATTTGATACACTATATCTTGCGCACAGGGCAATACCCACCGCGTAAAGTATGCCCGGGTGGCGGAATAGGCAGACGCACGGGACTTAAAATCCCGCGAGGTTTACCCCTCGTGCCGGTTCGACCCCGGCCTCGGGCACCACTATACAGACAATAGCTGAGATTTAGGTCTCAGCTTTTTTGTTGCCCATTTTGCATTTGACCCACATTTTGACCCACGTAAAAATTTGTTTGTTTTTGACCAAATTTATTTTTAACGAGTAGTGATCAATATCATGCTTTTATAATTGGAACCTTTTGATGCGGACAGGCAGAATTGTTATCCCTCTGGCATAGAGATTTGCTGGGGGGATTTTTTTGAGGTGGAAAACTCATCGGGCTCTGGCGCTGTTTAGTTATTCAGCGGTAATTGCTTTCACACCAAGTCTGCAAGCGGATCCATTAGCGCTGTTAGGCGTAATTACCGCTTACAGGGGAGCTACACTGCCGGATCGAATTGAACTAAAAGGACAACACCGCACCTATGGACACAGTGCTATTTATGCTTTAGCCTTTTGTGTATTTACCTATCTGATGGGAGTGATGATGTTACCTCTTAAGGGATTGGCTTACGGATATATTTGTGGTGTTTTGAGCCATCTACTGGCAGATGCCTTTACGGATAACGGGATACCCGCTTTTTGGCCATTAGATAAAAGAAGAATAAGACCTGGTAGACTGCGTTTATGGTACTATAGGCAGGGAAAATCGGAGGAGGAAAAGGTGACCATGGTTGCTTGGCTAATGACCGTGGTAGTTTGGATTAAGTTGCTTCCTTCGATCGTTAACCGGTGGATTGATACATTTTTTAGTTATTGGATTTAATCATTAAATTTTTGGTTTGTCCCTTGTAATTGGACAAAACCCCTCCCCCATATAGTGGTAGGGGAGGGATGATTATGGCGAAAGTAAAACTGGAGGATACCGGAAAATTCAGCAAACGAGAGTTGTCACTGCTTAATAAAAAGTGTTTGGCAATTATAAAAGATACTACAGAGAGAAATGGTGTAGATAAGGGTAATATTGAACTGGTCTATGAGAGTTTAATAATAAAACAGAAGAAAATAACAAAAAAAAAGGGAGAGACAACGGCCGATAAAATTAGGGCTATCGGGTTTGATGAACCTGTGGAGAAATGATCTTTTTAAGCAAACCTACCCAACGAAAAGAAATCCGTCGCCTGGTCATCCATCATTCTGTCAGCCCAGACGTATCAGCACTGGACATACACTGCTGGCATCTGAACAGAGGCTGGAGCGGAAACGGGTATCACTTTATCATCCGGCAAAACGGCCAGATTGAACTGGGGCGCTCCTCGGACATGATCGGCGCCCATACCAAAGGTTTCAATCACGACAGTATCGGTATCTGTTTAACAGGTGATTTTACGAAATACGCCCCTGCTGATGAACAAATATGTTCCCTTGTGAAGCTCACCCATTACCTGGAGGAACAGTACGGCAAACTTGAACTCAACCGGCACTGTGATCTGAACCCCACTCTCTGCCCCGGGAATCTGTTTCCGTGGACAGAATTTGCAACCCGGGTGCAGCATGACAAACGACAGCCTCCAGTCGAAGACTGGAAGCAGGAGATCATGACAAAAGCAAAAGCCGCCGGTATCATCACCGGCGATCATGAGCCGGATGAACCGGTGCCCAAATGGTTCGTTCTGACCGCAGGCCTGAACATGCTTAATAAAATTTATGAAAATAAGGAGGCCGAGCAAATGGCAATAAAAGTTCCCAAGAAGATGACCCTGCAGAAGTTCATTGGATGGATCAAAAAGAATACCAACTGTGAGGTGCGCATCGAACATGACCAGGTAAACGTAGTGGTGTTTGCCGACAACATTGAAAAAGGTAAATGCGTTCCCCTATTCGCTGAATTGGACGATGACATTGTGATGATCACTGAACTCACCGACGACTTCCATTCCCCGAAGGCTGCCTGGCAGGCCCTGGAGGATGAAACCGCTGATACCTTTCCTCCGGAACCGTTCCATGAATGGGTGCAGGATCAGTATTTGACGGCAGGGGATGTGAAAGTGGAGAAGTTTAGGGTGTAAAATATTAAAGCCCTCGGTTCCTAACTGGTTTGGTTAGGAGTTGAGGGCTTTTAACGTTTGGCTGTGTAGTCGGTTATCTGTCACGTAATGTGCAAGCGTGTCTAAACTAAGTATGGGGGTAGTTGCTTCCTCGTTCTTAATCGATTCTAAAGGCTACCAGGATAATAAATTTGTCCTCTAAGCTGAATATTATGGTGAATGAAGTTATTCATATTCAGAAGTTGTGTTACTTCATCATAAACTTGGCATTTACCTTCAGGATCTCTAATAGTTAAGATCATACAAAAATCTTGAAAAAGATCAATACCATTGAGTACAGATTCTCTTTCAATAAAATCCCTATAAAGACCAGTGATTTTTAAGTACCATTTTCTATTTCCAGCTAACCATTGTTCTTTATTTGCGGGCGTCATATCTCCCAGATCAATGGCATACTTCTTGACAGGGTGAAACTTTAATCCATATTGGGTTAAAAAGCGTTCTTTCCCAAACATATCTCCAGTGTGTTTATTAAGAACCCTCCGACTGTAACAAGACTGATTTAAAATATTTTTACTGCTGTCGTCACGCCCGATAGGATTTTTTATAGTTGCCTTTGTCACATCGCGAGAAACTTCATTTTGATATGTACCGAACCCTATTTCTAAGTTTGATTGGCAATACTCTGCAGATTGTTTGTAGTCCAATATTGGATTATTAACGAGTGTTAAGATAATCTGTCCTCTGAAGAAGCCTCTGGCATCAATCATAGTTTTTGGAAAAGGAAAATCAAATATTTCAATAAAATTATGGTGTTGTAATGTATCTCTTAAAACTAAGGAAATTTCATTTGGAGAGTTGTATAAAATATCATTTGCCTTTGGGGGGACTCCATAACCCATTTGTCTTATTCTTTCTGCCATAGATAAATCAATATCGTTTGGATATTGGGCAGCATGTATCATTAATGCTTTTAACATAAGTGGGTCAAACTCTTCATCCATAGAGTAGAGTAATTCAGATGCTATTCTTGTAACTCTTGGAGTTGAAAAGCTTGTACCACAATCGTGAGAAATTTTTCCATTTGGCAATATAGAAGGAACACCGTGTTTTATGAGCTTTCCTGTATTTGTACCAGCATTACCACCGATATGTACCAAATCCGGCTTTACAATATAACTTGGGCCAGGGCCAACACGGGTAAAAGGAGAAGGCATATTTACGTCAGCCATGTCTGAATCCTCTTTTTTATCAGTAATTGATCCGACGACGACTGACCTCACGGAGTCCGCTGATTGTGCAATTCTGCTTTTAGGAAGGTTATTCACAAAATTTGTACAATTACCTGCAGATTTAATAATTAAAACATTATTTTCATCTTGAATGCTATCTAAGGCAATTCCAAAATCAGAAAAGCTATCAATATCAGCTTCAATCCTAGTACCCAATGATAAATTCCAAATTTTTATTCTGTCAGAATTAGTTTCAATAGCTTCTCTAATATGCTCTACCAATTCGTCTTGATAGATTCTACATTTATTAGGGTCTGGATAAACTGTAGCGTCAAATAGTTTTACACCCAAGCATTCAGTGGTTTGTCCATGGTTTAATTCATCTCCGTATAAAATGATGCCTGATACGAACGTTCCGTGATTCGTGTTTACATAATCAACGGGATAATTAGTATGCGATTCTGTGTCTAGCCACGGCTCCAAATACTTATTTGGGGAAATACCTGAATCGAGGACACCTACGATGGGATATACTTCTTCATCGAGTGGTTGCTTTTCTGGGATGTTATTTTCTTCAGGCAAAGTGTCTAAAGTTATTTCATAGAAAGGCATTGGCTCAATGGAAAAAAGTCCTTCGAAATCTTCTAGATCTTCAAGTTGTTTTGCGGAATCTAATGTAACGTCATATATAATCAGATCAGATGAATATTTTGTCTTTTTATTAATTGTAATATTACTGGCTTTGCAATTTTGTTCAAAGATAATTCGAGCCATATTATTTAGATCATAGTCATTATAATCTAATAATTTTACTTTGTATGGATCTGATAAATTTTCAGATTTCTTGATGTATGGACGGAATAACCCCATTTCTTCTATTGCAGAAATAATATATGCATTAGTGTCTGGACTAGAAAAGATGGTTTGCATATTGTTAAGTAATTGCTCCGTTCCTACTTGAGCCAATACTGTATCTTTAGAATAAAATCCAATAACATTATTATTATTATCGTTTTCCAAAACATCAACAATGGCTCTTCTGTGAGACTTTGCAATAGCATCGGGTATGACTGACATTGTCATGATTAGGGGGAGTTGGTACTTTGTTTGAGCTTTTCTAGATCGAAACGTACTTTTTAAATCCGTTATATTTGTGGATAGGATTCTCGATCTTTGAAGTAGTTGTTCGCCACGCAAAATCCAACCGTAAGTGTTGTTATTACCGCTTCCTTCTGTATCTCTGTCATCGATTTCTTTCCTTTTCTCGAAAATTTTTATGGGTAAATATTTTTCACTCATTTCTATTCATCCTTTCCTAATGCATTTCTGATTTGTCGTACTGATATACCGAAATACTTCGCAGCAATCCCTTGCTGAACCCCATTTGTACACATAAAATTAATCATGTCCTCTTGAGAAAAATCCCCATGATTTTTAAATAAGTAAATTTCTATAATTAGATCTATAAATTGGATTTCTGATTTATTGTATATTACAAATTTTTTAATGGCATTTTGAGAGATGGCTTTAACATCAGCATATGAACTGCCTAAAAGCAAAGAAGTTATAACTAACATTTTCTTTTTATCGTCTAGGAAATCACATTCAAAACTCTTAAACATTAAATTAATGTGTTGCTGAAGTTCATTTTCTGTTGGGTTGGGGATCTCAATAACACTTTGAAATCTGCGCCATATAGCGGAGTCTAAAAGATCTTGGTGGTTTGTAGCAGCTATTAAAATACTATCTTTACAATACTCATCAATATTTTGAAGCAAACTATTTACAACACGTTTTAATTCTCCCATTTCGTATTTGTCATCTCGAGCTTTAGCTATTGCATCAAATTCATCTAAAAATAGAACGCAGGGCTGTCTTTTAGCATAGTCAAAAATTCTTCTCAAATTTTTTGAGGTGTTTCCTAATAGTGAAGAAACAAGAGTGTCTAATCGCGCAGTTACAATCGGTAAACCAATTTCAAATGCGATGTAATGGGCAACACTTGTTTTTCCGCACCCGGGAGGTCCATAAAGCAATAAAGAAAGAGGGAATTCTAGACCATGTTGTATCAACTTATCGCGATTATTAATGGTGTCTCTAAAATCCTGTAGCTTCATATTCACAGCCTCTGGTAGAACTAAAGCTGAAGAATCAAATGATTCGCGAGAAAAATCCACGATACTCATTCTGCTTTCTTGATCAACAGGAGGAGCTATCAGGCTATCCATAGAGGTAATTTCAGTTGATTTTTTGCTTAGAATGCTTAATATTTTGCTACTTGCTTTCTCCTCGCCTGTATTATTAAGCTTAGAAGCAAGAAGTTGAGAAAAGCTTCTTACCTTATTGCGATCACCATCTAATCCAGCTTCTATAATTTTTGTTATTTCGGAGTAATACATTGTTGGATCACCATCACTTATTTTTGTTTTTATTGTAGCATGAATGAATTAAATTGTATATAAAAACGTAATATATTTACAAAAATCGTAATGTATAATACGATAAACGTAAAATTATAATAAAAAGCGTATTAATCATTTGGAGGATAAATATTATACAAGACTCGGAGTTATCGGATGTTGGGTAGGGAAGCATGAAAAGTGGATTTAACACCTGAGGGTGATTGATGATAAGGTGTGTAATTTTTATATAACGGAAATAGTTGTACAGGCCGGTATGAAATTTTCCTCATGCCCGGTATGCTGTTGCTATCTAGTAATGACTGCCCCTGGGACGGATCCAGTCCAGACCATAAACAAGTCCACTTATTTGCGCGCTATTCGGACGGGTGACCAGCGGAAGCCGGTCCGCGACCCTATCCCCAAGTTGGATTAGACGAAGAAAAGGCGAGCGTAGGGATGAATATAATAAGCCAGTCTGGCAAGACCGTAATGCCAGTCCTGTGAGGACGGTAATCGCTCTGCGAGACTCCATAGGAGTCGGGCCGGTATAAGAACAATGGGCAGGGTGTCCCTTATACCGAACGGAAGATGCAGGGCGGAGGGCCGCGCTCATCTGCAAACGATGCGCAGCCAGGCAGGAGCGCGCCGATGGGGTAGCCTGTAGCCCTGGTCTGGAGCACCCTGCGGGTACAACTGATGCTCCCTTTGGTCGCTATTTAGGACGTGGGATAGCAGGGATCGCCAGTGGTCTATCCTATAAATAACATCCGGGAACATGGAGGCGAGAGCGGAACGAAGTGCAGCCGCTTCGCTGTTCCTCGACTACTGAACGAAAGGCGATGTCCGGAGCCGGCTGGTACATCCATCCCCGGTGCCAGCCAAAGGGAACAGGGTTCGGACATGGCTTACTGGCCAGAGCGATAGTTTTAGCTTGATTTGGTTTGCTGGTACTGGTTGTTCCAGCAAACATACTGCTTTCAGCTTGTTGAACGCAAGGATTAAGTAGAACTTTGGATCAGATGTAAAGTCAACTGATAGGGATCTAGTTAAATAGTGGTCTAACAATTTATATAAACGGCTGTTAAAGAAGGTAAAAAGGTGTAAAAGTGAGAAGTATTATAGGTGAAAGTTAGTGCCACATATCCTCAAGGGAGTATCCCACGTGATGGTAAGTGAAAAACGGATCATATTTTAACTTGGCAATGCCTACATCATCCCTAAAAAATCCAAATAAAAAGGGAAGACAGAGGAACGCCAAGATTACTAAATAGAATGAGGCAGTAATGATGATGAAACCACCGAAAATGCTTGATAATAAACGAAATGGTAAGGTGAGTGACGAGCTCAGAGAAAACCTCCGTAAAGGATCGAAGCTTTCTGTTATAACAGCTTATTTTACAATCTATGCTTTTAATGACCTGAAAAAAGAGCTATCAAAAATTGATAAAATGCGCTTTATATTTACCGAACCTACCTTTGTAAAAAAAGACAGGGAGCTGATCAGAGAGTACTATATCGCCAAAAACGAAAAAAATATCTCGGGTAACGAATTTGAAATAAAGTTGCGCAATGAGCTAAAGCAATCCCACATCGCTAGAGAGTGTGCAGAATGGCTAAAAGAAAAGGTTGAAATAAAATCCCTTAAACAGCCCAATCATGCACAACCACGTCTTATTTACATAGAAAATCCAGATGACAATATCTCCATAAACGGTACCGTTGACTTTACATCTGATGGACTTGGCATCACCAATTCCAACCGGATTGACAGTAATATGTGCATCTATGGGAAAGACTTTACCCTGCACTTTTTGAAAATGTTTGACGAGCTTTGGGATGATGAAACGGCGGTAGAAGATGTCAAACAAAAAGTCCTGGATCAAATGCAGATACTCTATAAAGAGAACACGCCGGAGTTCATCTATTTCGTAACCCTTTACAATATCTTCAGCCAGTACCTTGATGAGCTGACGGAAGAACGTATTGTCAGAAGTGGTACCGGCTTTAAGGATTCGATGATCTGGAATAAGCTGTATCGGTTCCAAAAAGACGGCGTCATGGGTGCCATTGATAAGATTGAAAAGTACAACGGCTGCATTATTGCCGATAGTGTAGGACTAGGAAAAACCTTTACCGCCCTGGCGGTGATCAAGTACTATGAATCGAGAAATGACCGGGTGCTAGTGTTGGTGCCCAAAAAACTTCGAGAGAATTGGACCATCTACACCCGCAACGACAAACTTAATATATTCGAGAAAGATCGGTTCCGCTACGACGTGCTAAACCATACCGATCTTACCAGGTATACCGGTAAATCTGGAGATATCAACCTAGAAACGATCAACTGGCAGAACTATGATCTGGTGGTTATCGATGAGTCCCATAATTTCAGGAACAATCAGGCAGCGAAAAATCGAGTTACGCGTTATCAACGCTTGATGAACGATATTATCAAATCCGGTGTTAAGACAAAAGTTTTAATGCTATCTGCTACACCTGTAAACAACCGCATGAACGATATCAAAAACCAGATTTCTTTCATTACCGAGGGTAACGACAAAGCGTTTGCTGATCTAGGGCTTAACAGTATTGAACAGGTTCTGCGTAAGTCTCAGGCGGTATTCAACAAATGGTCAAAGTTCCCGGATGAAGAGCGTAGCACCGATTCCTTTGTGGAAATGATGGACATTGACTATTTCAAGCTTTTGGATACGGTTACCATTGCACGATCAAGAAAGCATATCGAGAAATACTACAACATGGAGGAAATCGGAAAGTTCCCAACTAGAAGAAAGCCTCAAAATATCTATGCAGACATTGACCTGCAAAAGGAGTTTCCTCCCCTTGAAAAAGTGAATAAAAGCATCAAAAATTTACAAATGGCGGTTTATTCTCCCCTTGCTTATATCCTGCCAGAGCATAGAGGGAAATATAGTAAAAAATATGATATGAGCGTTGCCAGTGGCCAATCGGTATTTAGACAAACCGACCGAGAAAACCAGCTGGTAAATTTGATGCGGGTTAATCTGCTAAAACGCATGGAAAGCTCCATTCATTCCTTTGCTCTGACCGTATCCAAAATACTTCAACAGGTTGATAATGCGCTTGAAAAGATCAACGAAAAGCAGTTTGACTATGATCCGAACATTGATATATCTGAGATAGACTTTGAAAACGAAAATCAATATGATGATTTGATGTTTGGGAATAAGGTCAAAGTAATGCTGCAGGATATGGACCTTATTAAATGGGAACAGGAATTGAGAGCAGACAAAGAGCGCTTGGAACGCTTGTTGCTTGAAGCCAAAAAGGTAAGCCCGGTTCGTGATGCCAAGCTAGAACTACTCAAAGCGATGATCCAGGAGAAGATCAAGCACCCGATCAATGGTGATAATAAGAAGCTACTCATATTTACCGCCTTTTCGGATACAGCTAATTATCTATACGATAATCTCGCCGACTGGATGAAAGCTGAATATAAACTGCACATGGCTATGGTTACCGGCTCAGACGTTAACAGAACTACACTAAAATCACTGAAGAGAAAAGATCTAAATTCCATACTGACAAGCTTTTCACCGCGCTCCAAGGAAAGGAATAAAATCTACCCGGAAATGACAGAAGAGATCGATGTGCTCATTGGAACGGACTGTATTTCCGAAGGGCAGAACCTTCAGGACTGTGATTTTGTAATCAACTACGATATTCATTGGAATCCGGTACGGATCATCCAGCGCTTTGGACGTATTGACCGGATCGGTTCGGTGAATGATGAAGTACAGTTGGTTAACTTCTGGCCCAATATGGAGCTAGACGAATATATCCACCTAGAGAACCGGGTGAAAGGTAGAATGGTTGTACTTGATATATCGGCAACGGGTGAGGAAAACGTAATTGAGTATAACGAAACCAAAGAAATGAACGATTTGGAATACCGCAAGAAACAGCTGGTCAAACTTAAAGATAAAGTTATGGATCTGGAGGATATATCAGGAGGTATATCCATAACTGACCTTACCTTTAACGATTTTAAAATCGATCTGATGGAATACATGAAGAATAGCCGTGAAGAACTCGAACAAACTCCCAATGGGATGTATGCCATTACCAGGCCAGATGAAACACTAAGAGATGTCATCAAGCCTGGTGTGATTTTCACCTTGAAACAGATTAAGGGTTATGAACAGACCAAAGAATTAAATTCTCTTTTTCCGTATTTCATGGTATATATAGCGGATGATCGAGAAGTCAGATATAGCTATTTACACGTTAAAAAGCAGCTGGACTTCTATAAAAAGCTCTGCTCTGGCTCCAACGTGATAGCGGATGACCTGGTGAAAGCCTTTAACATGGAAACCAATGACGGCAGGAACATGAAGCAGTATTCAGATCTGCTGGAAGCAGCCATCGAAAATATAATGGGTAAGAAAGAAGAACTGGGGGTTGCCAGTCTCTTCTCAAAGGGCGGGACAACCTTACAAAAGAGTTTGTTTTCAGGTATTGAAGAATTTGAAATGGTAAGCTTTTTGATAGTTAAGAGTTAAGAGTTAAGAGTTAAGAATGGGGGAGCGATGATATGAGCATGGGGGTTGTTTATGATAAGAGTACAGCGTTTGCGATTAGGATAATTAAGCTTTATAAATATCTTAGTGATGAGAAGAAGGAGTTTGTTTTATCCAAGCAATTACTTAGGAGTGGTACCAGCATAGGGGCAAATGTTCGAGAAGCTACTTTTGCGCAGAGTAAGAGAGATTTTTTATCCAAAATGAATATAGCACTAAAGGAAGTAGCAGAAACAGAGTATTAGCTGGAACTGCTATACAAAACCCAATATATAAACCAAAAACAAAACGAAAGCATAAATAACGATTGCATCGAAATTAAAAAGCTTTTACACGCCATAGTAAAAACTACTAAAACAACTCTTAACCCTTAACTCTTAACCCTTAACTCTTAACTTTTAACTACAGAAGGGCGGTTAATTATGAATAAACTATTTGACTATATGAAAATCCCGCCCTTCTGTGCGGTTGGGAACACGGTTTTTAAAAAGCTGTTTTATGAGAGTGCTGATTTGAGCAAAGCAGATAAGGATCTATTTACCGAGCAGATCGACAAAATCATTTGGGCATACTGCTTTAAACCTGATACCATCAATATTAACCCCTATCAGGACGAACTGCGGGAATACGCCGAAATTGAGATTATAGAAGTAAGGTTGCATACTGCTGGGAAAATAAAGCGTATGGCTGAAATCATTATGCGAACCATTCCTTATCCTATGCTATTAGTGTTTTCGCTGGATAACAAATTCCAGCTCTGCGCCGCGCATCAGCGTACCAGCCTGGCCGACCAAAGCCGGAATACCATCGAGGAATTCATATTTACCGACTGGATTGAGCTGGAGAAACTAACCGATAAGGATGAGATATTGCTAGAAAGCCTGCAGCTTCAAAACCTCTCACATGTAAACTATTTCCGTTTCTATAGTGATATCGTGGATCGGCTGATAATATATAACGCATCGAAGTTAACTGAGGAATATATAGAGGGCAAAGATGTTCTTGAGGTTAAGGAGATATATGATGAGATAGGTAAAATCGATGCGTTAATTAAGAGTTTAAAGTTAAGAATTAAGAGTGATGACCAGATAAACCGCAGGGTGGAGATGAATATTGAGATTAACCAGCTGGAGGAGAGGAAGAACGAGTTGTTGGAGAGGATGGTGTGAGAAATGGGACCCCGTAAATCCTTGCGTTTAAAAGGTTATGATTATTCCCTGCCAGGGTATTATTTTGTAACGATATGTACCTATGATCGAGCATGTATTTTTGGCAGTATAATCAATACTGAAAACAAGCTTAATCAACATGGTATGATAGCTCAAAAGTACCTGCTTGATATATCATCTCATTTTGAGAGCGTAGACATGGATTGTTTTGTTGTAATGCCCAATCATATTCATTTCATCCTGCAGATAAACAGCGTAGGGGCAATTCATGAATTGCCCGATAACCAAGGAATCCAAGAAAAAGAGAGTAATCGGCGGCAAATGTTGTTACCCAAGGTGGTGGGTTATTATAAAATGAATGTATCAAAGCAAATACGATGGCAAACACCAGATACCAAAGTTTGGCAGCGTAATTATTATGAACATGTAATAAGAAACGAAAATGAATTAGAGGTTCATCGAGAATACATACAAAACAATCCCTTGAAATGGGACCAGGACCAGTATTTTTAAAATTATAACCGTAGGGGCAATTCATGAATTGTCCCTACAAGATATAAAATACCCAAAAAGTAGTAGAGGAGAATAATAACTATGCTTGAACAAAATCTTAACGGCCAAACCCTTGATATAGTTTCAGAAAACGTGCAGAAATTAAAGGCCCTTTTCCCCGAAATTGTTTCAGAGAACAAAATCGACTTTGAAAAGTTACAGGCGGTTTTGGGTGAATACATAGAGACAGACAACGAACGCTATAACTTTATCTGGAATGGCAAGGGGAAAGCGTTACGCCTTGCTCAGACACCGTCGACGGGTACGCTACGACCCTGCAGGGAGGAAAGCAAGGATTGGGATACCACTCAAAACCTCTATGTTGAGGGCGATAATCTTGAAGTGTTGAAGTTACTGCAAAAGACGTATCACAACAAAATCAAGATGATATACATTGATCCGCCCTACAATACTGGTAATGATTTTGTATATCCTGATGATTATAAGGCTAATCTTGAAAATTATCTAAAAATAACAGGACAAGTTGATGAAGAGGATAGGAGAATAAGTACTAATAGTGAAGCTGGTGGGCGTTATCATACTGATTGGCTGAATATGATGTACCCCCGTTTAAGGCTTGCAAGAAATCTTTTGAATGATAAGGGCGTAATATTTATTAGCATAGATGATAACGAGGCTGATAACCTTAAGAAATTATGTAATGAAATTTTCGGCGAGGACAATTTTGTAGCACAGTTAGTATGGCAAAAGAAAACAGGCGCAGGAGCTCGTGGTAAGGGGTATATTGGTTTGCATGAATATATTCTTTGTTATGCTAAAAGTATTACAGTTGATTGGGACTTGATGGCACCTTTAGCTAAAAAGACAAAGGCAATGTATAACAAAAAAGACGAATATTGCGACAAGCTGGGTCCATACGCAACTTGGCCGCTAGACACAACAAGTATGGATGAACGAACAAATTTGAGATTTCCAATATTCCACGATGGTTATGAGATATGGCCCAAAAAGCAGTGGCTTTGGTCTCGTGATAGGGTGGAAACAGCCCAGAAGGAAAACAAATTGATATTTAACCATAATCAGAAGGAAGACTCTTGGACAGTCAGATTTAAAGGCTACCTTTTTGATGAAACTGGTGAAGTAAAGCTTGGTAAACCGACGACCATGTTTATAGGCCCCTATACCCAGGAAGGCACAAAGGATTTTGAACAATTTTTTTCTCGTGATATATTTCCGTTTCCTAAGCCAGTTGCACTACTCAAACAGATACTTGCTATATCAATAAATCAAAGTGATGATGATGATATTATCCTTGACTTCTTTTCGGGTTCTAGTACAACTTCCCAAGCTGTACTAGAACTTAATTCGGAGGATGGAGGTAACCGCAAATTTATTATGGTGCAACTCCCAGAACTCTGTGCCGAAGGTACAGGAGCTGCAAAAGCCGGATATAAGAACATTTGCGAAATAGGCAAAGAGCGTATCCGACGGGTAGGGGAGAAGATAGTTAATAGTGAAGAATTAAGAGTTAAGGGTGAACAGGGTGATCAAGTCACTCTTAACTTTGCACTCTTAACTCTTAACTCTAACGAGCGAAGCTCGTTAGATGTTGGCTTCAAGGTATTCAAACTCGACAGCTCCAACCTCAAAAAGTGGAATCCCGATTACGACAATTTAGAAGCGAGCCTGGAGGGGATGGTTTCCAACTATGTTGACGGACGCACAGAGCTGGACGTGGTTTACGAAATCATGCTCAAATACGGCATTGACCTTACCTTCCCGGTGGAGGAATATAATTTTAGTGGCAAAAAGGTCTATTCCATCGGCTTCGGAGCGCTTGTCATTTGCCTTGATAGCGATATTACAACATCCCTTGCCCAGGACATAATCAAGCTCAAAGAGGAACTTACCCCTGAAACGATGCGGGTTGTATTCAAAGACAACGGCTTTGCGAACGATGCTGCTAAAACCAACGTAAAAGAAAATCTCAGGCAGGCAGGTATTGATGAGTTTGTAACGGTATAAGGTGCAACTGTTTAGTAATACCGAATTTGTTTTATGAGTATGTGCGTGAAGAATGGAAGGATAATATGAATTTCTATCGAATATAGAGGTAATTAATTCCAATATATTCATAGATAAGGGGCAAAGGAAATGGTTGTAAAAAAAGAGTTTTCTTTATTAGAAAATAATACTTCGTTACTTCCGCATAGATTTATTGCATTTAACCATAATCCCGATGAAGTTAATTTGCGAGAAATAGCCGAGCAATGTCTGGAAGCTTGGCGAATTAATATGGCCGTTTACCGTTCTATTTCTGATACAGGGTTTTCTACTTCTCAGATTAAGCCACTTTTAAATGAACTTGGTGAGAAACGTCTGCCCAAAACACCTCCTAATGATAAAAATATTACTAAAAATCCATATATTACAGATGTTACGGAGATTTTATCTCTTAGATTAATCAAAGAACAGCATGAAAATGCGGTATTTCCTTATCCTAGAATTTTTCATAAAGAACTTAGAGGCAATCAACATAAAGGCATAGATCTCATTGGTTATATTAAAACCCCGGCGGGCCACATACTATTAATAATGGAGGTTATGGCATCAGTTGAGTCACACCATCCTGCCGGTACAGTTCGTGATCACCTTAAACAATTACTGGATAATACTCTTGATAGTAATGATCTGGGAAGACTAATAAATGAACTGGAATACATTCATGATGAAGCAGGAGAAGAACATAGAAATGTAATTAATGGCTTTTTAACTGCCCTATTAAATGGTCAAATTAATAATAAAGAAGATGTATGGGCACTGCCAGTTCTGATTCGGCCCATTAATCTGTGGGCTAAGGAAGATTGGCTTCCATTTATGAAAGCAACCAAAAAATTTGAAGATGCTAAAATACCTTCTACAGTATATTATTATGCTCTAGAATGTAACTGTACTTTCGACAAATTATTTGATTTGATAAAAAATGCGGCGGTCTCTTGAGATTGTCTTAGAGGAGAATATTAATGCCAATATACATTCCTGAAGATATTGAAGAACAAATTAATATTCTGAACAACGCAACAAACGATAACGTTAATGCTGCCAAGGTTTACTATTTGCGTAAGCAATTTGCTAATGATTTTAATGTTGAGGAACCGGTAATTTTAAATTTCAATGATCTTAAAACAGCAGCAACCGGATTAGAAACAGTTGGTTTTGACTTGATGTCTCGGTATTATAAAAGACAAGAAATATCAAGAAAGTCATGGGAAAGTTTGATCTGGCCCGCATTTAGAATACGAAGAAGTTTGGTGCTATCCAAGCAAAATGATTTGGATAATCTAGCTATCCAGGTTTTTGATGGATTATCAGCAAATAGACAACCAGAAATAAGGTATGAACTTCAAAGTTGCAATTTAGATAGGCCACGGGCAGAGTTTAACACCATTGATTGGGATAAATATTTGTATTCCGAAATAATACGAGCGTTTCTTATCCTTGTGCGCAAAAACGGTGGTTATAATGACTTGTTTCAAGCTTTAATGATTATTGATAGTTTACATAAACTGCAGTTAAAAGTAGAAAAACAATATTTGCATTTATCGCCAAATGACAATCATGATGAATTACAGCAAAAAGTAGTAGCTATAATTGCACTGTACAATCTGGCTAGAACTGTTGAACTAACTGGTCAATATTTGTGTGGAGAGTACATTAATAAGACATCGGGGACATTTTCTGCCAAAGGGATCAAAGGAGAAATTGATAGATATGTCCAAAATGCACGTGATACGTTAAGCGGAGGCTATGATCCCCAATTACGCATATTTGCAAATAGGTTAGGGGAAGGCTGTAAATCACTAGTTGAGTCTAGTATATTTTCTGTTGTTATGCCACCACGAACAAAGAAGTTTCTAATAGATCTTTCCCAGGACGATAATCAGCCGGTTATGGAGTTATGGTATTCGCAGAGAGAGGCACTTAACCAAAGTTTATTAGATCCTACTAAGTCAGCTACTGTAATCAGTATGCCAACAAGTGCAGGCAAAACACTTCTGGCTGAATTAGCTATATTGGAAGCATATCATAATGATCCTGATAGCTGTATTGTATATTTGGCTCCAACTAGAGCACTGGTATCTCAGGTTAACTTGACTCTAAAAAGGCATTTGGGAAAGTATCTTAAAATAAGAATTGCAACTCCTGTTTTTGATCTTGATCCTATAGAGGATGAAATGCTCAAAGAAAAGTTTCATGTATTGATAACCACACCGGAAAAAATGGATCTTTTGGTGAAAGTAGATCATGAAGCAATACGCAATATATCACTGCTGGTGGTTGATGAGGCTCATAATATTAAT
>JAYEHK010000058.1:0-53331 GCA_034659475.1 Bacillota bacterium
TACACTTACGGAAAAATAAAGTGCCGTATTCAACGACACATTCTTTTAGGTGCAAACCTGGGTTATGGAATTTTAATTTGTTGCGTTTTTGTTATTACGGGTAATCTGAAATTGTCGCCTTACATTCTAGTACCGCAACCATTCATATTACTGCGGTAAATGATGCACCAGTGTTGGATAACAGCGGAGAGCCCAGTATGGGTTCAATCGATGAAGATGATACAGGCAATACCGGAACATTGATAGCGGACATTTTAGGAAACAGTGTCAGCGATGCAGATGTGATTCCCGTGGAAGGAATAGCGATTATAGCTGTAGACAACAACAATGGAAACTGGCAGTGCTACGTGGATAATGCCTGGTGGAGTATTGCGCCGGTATCAGCAAATCAGGCCCAATTGCTTCAATCAGATGTACCCATTCGATTTGTTCCCAGCAGCGATTGGAACGGGACTGCAACGCTTACATATCGAGCCTGGGATAGAACAACGGGCAGCAACAGGACTAAAGTGGATGTCAGGGTTAATGGTGGGAGTACAGCATTCAGTTCAACTGAAGAAACCGCAAGTATTACCGTGAATTCGATAAATGATCCTCCGGTGATTACTGATGCAAGTGGGGGACAGGCGCTGCATTTTGATGGGTCCAATGATTATGTGCATTTGTCAGACACGGACATGAATGCGTCTTTTACTTATGAAACATGGCTGAAGGCCGAAGCTGCGAATAACTGGTCACGGTTTTTTGATTTCGGAAACGGTGAACCAAACTATAACATTTGGTCTGGCTTTAACGGGGCATTGGGACAAACAGCCTTGGAGGTGTTTGTATCACCTGGAAATACGCAGATGTCTAAATATACGATTATCACCAGTGAAGAATTACCTCTCAATCAATGGATTCATGTTGCAGCGGTGTACGATGAGAAAAGTAAAACGGGTTATATTTACTGGAATGGATTGTTAAAAGCATCAGGCCCTATGGATCTTTCACAAGACCCTGATACAGTACGAGCAAATAATTATATTGCCAGAAGCAACTGGGCCCAGGATGATTATTTTAAAGGCTCCATGCAGGATATAAGAATATGGAGTGTTGCTCGTACACAGACACAGATTCAGTCGAATATGAACAGCAAATTAAATGGAAATGAAGCAGGGCTGGTTGTCTATTATCCTGTTGATGAAGGAACAGGGACTGTATTAAATGATTTATCCGTAAGCAATGATGGAAATATTGAAGGAGCGGCATGGATAAAAACTACAGGCATAACAGGTAATATGAGGATACCGTGGGAACGATGGCATTTAAGATAACCGATGTTGATAATTCAGAACTAACATTATCAGCAACATCGAACAATATGACGCTGATACCCAATGACAATCTGTCCTTTAATGGAACTGGAGAAAATCGCACTATAACTGTATTACCACTGGCAAATCAGAGTGGGTCGGCAGTTATCACTGTAAATGTCAGTGATGGGGAGAAATATTCTGAAGCATCGTTTACTGCAAATGTATACCCTGTAAATGATATACCAAGCTTCACAAAGGGACCAGACAAGACGGTAAATCTTAATGCCGGTGCCCAGTCTTTTAGCGGATGGGCAGCAGGGATATCAGCCGGACCTGATGAAAACTCGCAGAATGTGGAGTTCTACACCAGCAACAATAATAATGCTCTTTTTGCTGTACAGCCGGCTATATCATCCAGTGGAACATTAACTTTTACTCCTGCTCCTGATAAATCCGGAAATGCTCAGGTAACGACTTATCTGCAGGATGATGGCGTAAGTGATAACGGAGGGCAGGATACCTCTGCGGCATCAAGTATTCACCATCTGTGTAGGCGAAGATTTGATAGCACCGACCGTAAGCCTGAGTCATAATCATGGCGACCTTTTGATGATGGATGGTGATACGGTAATTCTTACTGCCACATTCAACGAAAATATGACTGATGCTCCCCAGATCAGTATAGATTTAGCAGATGGCAATGATGCAGATATTAACACCACTATGAACGGAAATGGCACCACCTGGACCTATACATGGAATGTCCCTTCCGGACATAATGGGAAGGCAGATGTTACTGTGAGTGGTACGGATATTACAGGAAACCCCTATGCTGGAACAGATAAAATCGAATTTATTATCGATAGTACTGCTCCTATAGCTGGTTTTCAAAAGGCATTGAGCTTTGATGGAACGGATGATTATGTCTCCATCCCTGACAGTGCTTCACTGCGTGGATTACAGGAGCTAAGCTGGGAAACCTGGTTTTATCTCGCCTCTAATGATGCAGCTAAAGTAATCTGGCACGAAATTAAGACCGAGGGTGGTAGTGGTGGAGTGCAGATTTGGTGGTCAAACGGTCATGTTTTTGCACAGGTTTGTGGGACAGGGTCATGGACTGGTGCTTCATGTTTAGGGCTGGCGCTGAATCAGTGGTATCATATTGCAGGGGTACTGGAGACGGTTAATGACGGAGGCTCGAATAAGAGTCAGGTAAGTCTATTCATAAATGGAGAATTCCAAGACCAAACCCTGTTAAACGAAGTCTATCCAGGCACATCTGCGCAGGTATGGAACCTGGGGAGATGGCTTGATCTTGGGGGAGATACGGGATACTACTTCCAGGGTAAGATGGATGAAGTTCGAATCTAGGACACCGCTTTGCCACAGGCAGATATTCAGGCTAACATGTACAAACGGCTCACCGGAAAGGAAGAACATCTGGCAGCCTACTGGAATATGGATGAAAACTCCGGAAATATAGATTCTAATATTGAAGAAGTTAGTGTATTGATTAATGCTGTAAATGCTGCCAACAATCCTCCCCAGCCTAGAGGAGATACGACTGTGATTAGTCCTGCGGGTGGAGAGGTATCCATTTTAGAAGATAGCGTTCAACCAGAATGGCCAAATATTCGTTTGCAGGTTCCTACCCTTAATGATCCTGACGGAGTTGCACCTTTTTCCATACGTATCCTTTTGGTAGAAGGTGGAATAATGCAGCAGGGAGACGGAAACAGCCTGTCTTTGGGAGAAGACGGAACCATTCTCTCTTTGACAGGTGCACTCCTTAATCTGCGCTTTACTCCGGATTCCAACCGTGACACAGATGCCAGTTTTGAATATGTAATAAAAGATAATTGACAACTGGACTGTTCACGCACCGACTAATAATTACGGAAACATTGATTTACAGGCAGGCAAGCTATATAACATCAAGGTGGAGTTTTATGAAAGGGGCGGCGGTGAATGTATGCAATTACACTGGCGTTCCCCAGGTGAAGTAGATTATTCGTTGGTTCCCCAGGGAAATCTCTATTCTGGTTTTATTGCTCATCAGATAATTGATGAGGATACCTCTACAGGAAACATTCCTTTTACAATCAATGATGTTGAAACCGTAGCAGGGGACCTGATAGTTAGTGGGCATTCATCCCGGCAGGAGCTTGTGCCAGATGGAAATATCACAATTGAAAAATCAGGGGAGAACTGTACCATAAAGCTGAATCCAGCAGACAATCAATCTAGAACAGCAATTATTTCTGTAAGCTTGAATGATGGTGCTGATACTGTTACAAAGACTTTTGTTATGACTGTCAGAGCAGTTAATGACAGGCCAGTTTTCACAAAGGGCCTTGACCAGACAGTGGAACCAGGTGCTGGCCTTCAGACTATAAATGGGTGGGCAACAAACATTTCTGCAGGATCAGCTGAAGATTCACAAAATCTGGAGTTTCATCTCAGCAACAATAACACCAGCCTTTTTTCAACCCAACCCTCGGTATCACAGACCGGAACTCTGACATATGCGCCGGTTTCTGATAAAATCGGGACTGCACAGGTAACGATATATTTGAAGGATGATGGAGGAACAGCTAACGGAGGACAGGACACTTCTGCTGAACAAGTATTTTCCATCTGTATTAGTGACCTGACTGCCCCAACCGTAGCTGATGGAAATATAAGTGTTTCCGGGATATCTCCAACCGGGGCCGCATTAAGCTGGAACCGGGGTTCAGATAACCTGAGTGCTCAGAATGACCTGGAGTATGGTGTATATAGATCTGCCAGCAATAACATTGATAATGTGGAAAACATCGAGAGCAACGGGTTGCTTATTGGCAGCTTCACTAAAAATATCGATACCATTAATGTAAGTGGTTTAACCCCGGATACCCAGTATTACTTTAACATAATCGTAAGGGATGAAGCCGGAAATAAAACTGCGTATACAATGGCAGGGGTAAAAACCATAAAGAATGATTATACAGTAAGTTTTAACTCTCAGGGAGGCAGTGCTGTAGACAGTATAAATGCAAGCTATGACACAACAATTACAGCACCAACTAAACCGACCCGGACCGGATACAGCTTTGGCGGTTGGTATAAGGAGGCAGGTTGTACTAATGCCTGGAATTTTGCAGTAGATAAAGTGCCGGCAGAGGATATAACCCTGTATGCAAAGTGGACTATTAATAGCTATTTACTAACTTATAGTGCAGGTGAGCACGGAACACTTATTGGAAACGTTAATCAAACAGTAACCTACGGAGCAGATGGCACTGAAGTTGAGGCAGTAGCAGATGAAGGATATTATTTCAAATGTTGGAGCGATGGAATAACTACCGCAAAGAGAAGAGATATTAACATTACTGAAAACCTAAACCTTACAGCCCGCTTTGATAGTAGGGAAACTTCTGTAAACAATGATTTTGATAATCTGGATATCGTATATGCCGAAGGCGATAGTGCAGAGCATGTAACGAGGACCCTATATCTAGCTACCAGAGGGACATCAGGGAATACCGGCATTTCATGGGAGTCCAGTCATCCAACGATAGGTAATAACGTTGGAATTAGTGCTACAAGCAGAGTAACCTGTCCAGAGCCGAACGCCGCAGATATATTAGTAACTCTTACAGCTACAATTACTGACTAGAAGTACGGTTAAGGCCGTATTTTTTTAATTTTCTGACAACTGTTGATTGATCAATTTCCACAACATCTGCGATTTGTCTGGTGCTTGAATGCTTTTGAAGTGCAGCTTGAAGGATTTGTTTTTCAACTTCTATAATTGCATCATGCAAAGGCATGATCTCCGATACAGTAACAGGTTTGCTTTGGGGTTTATTTTTACAACGGCGGCCTTCAAGATCACATATTTCCAAATAGGTACCGTTGCTTACTACCACGAGGCGTTCTATGGTGTTTTTCAGTTCTCTTATATTTCCGGGCCATCTATGTTTTTCGAGCTCACGAAGCAGATCATGACTCATTCTTTTTTCCTGGCTGTACTGTAAATTGAATTTGTGTAGGAAGTACATACTGAGCGGAGCAATGTCTGCAATCCGTTCTCTAAGAGGAGGAATTCTTATTTGAATAACATTAAGACGATAGAACAGATCATCTCTGAAGGTTTCAGCTGCCACCATTTCTTCAAGATTTTTGTTAGTTGCGACAATAATTCTTGCATCAAACGGAATTGATTTGGTTGATCCAACCGGGGTCATTTCATGAGTTTCCAGTACTCTTAAAAGTTTAACCTGCAGATTGAGAGGTAACTCACCGATTTCATCCAAAAAGAGAGTTCCGCCTTCTGCTGCTTCAAATAATCCCTGTTTCCCATTTTTTGATGCCCCGGTAAAGGCTCCACCTACATAGCCGAATAATTCCGATTCCAGTAACTGTTCAGGGATTGCACCGCAATTGATAGTAACAAATGGTCCGCTTTTTCGATTACTATGGTCATGAATAAATTTGGAGATTACTTCTTTGCCGACCCCTGATTCTCCCAGTATTAAAACGGTTACATCTACGGGACTTATTTTTATGGCTAGAGACAAAACATTGTTCATTGATTCACTAATCGCAACAAGCCCATCTTTAAAGGTATGGCCTTCATTACTTTTCATTTGTTGATAATACATTTCTTCCATCTGCTGCGCTTTTTCCAAATCTTCCCGCAGCTGATGCAATTCTGTAACATCTCTTACGTTAGTAACTACAAGTTTTATGCTGCCCTTTTCATCAAAGATTGGATTAGCAGTAACATAAATTGTTTTGCCAGGACGGTCAGTATGTGTGATAGTGATTGCTTTTTTTCCCTCCAAAACCATTAGAGCACAAGATCTGGAAAGATAACCGCTATCTATAAAATGCTGCATATTTTTACCTATAATGTCATCTTTGGGTAATTCTGATATACGTATATAGGCTTCATTTGCCATTAATATTGTTCCCTTGGCATCTGTTAATAATATTCCATCATAGGAATATGCCAGAGTATTCTGCATTTCCTCCAGCGCTAATTTGCACGAGCTATTGCTAAACTGTTTCTTCATATAATTCACTCCCGTAAGCTATTCCAAAAGTTAAAAAACGTATGTATTTGGAAGGAATATTAAGTTAAGAAATGATGTTAGCGAGTTTATCTTATAAAAGTATAACATGTTTTGGTGACAAAATTCACAAAGTTTCTTGAAAAAATGACTTTTTAGTTGATACAACTAAAAAAACTGGAGATATTTCTCTTTTTTTATAATTATGAATGTGTACCATCAGTGCAGTTAATTCATATTAGAACCTGAAATTTATGCGTTCATGGGATTTTTCTTGTGAACTTACCTCAATATTAGGATTATCGGAGAATAATGTTCAAGAAACATAAATTACATTATAAGAAAATAAGTGAAAGAGTTGGGGCTAATTGTTGGGCAACATTTTGTGCTGATGCAAAGAGGCATCTAAATTGGAAATGAATACAAAGTCACACTTATCAACGAAAAAAAATATCATTTAGCACTCATTATTTGTGGGCTAATTAATTTAATCTACCACAAATCCTATCGAATTGTATCTGTTTATCTTACAATCCATTAAAGCTAGTGAAATAGTTCTCTATATAGGAAGACAGACGCATATGCTGATTAGTTTGAGTTCCTAATGGACTTACTGTTTGAAGTTTATTTTCAACATAATAAATATGCAGCTAATAAATAACTGCATTCGATTTTAACGTATAGGCATTATTTTTGCATTATATTTGTTCAGTAGTTTTGAGGGGGGAGTTTAAGCCCCTTTTAATAATTAAGCAATTACAACAAAAGAGGAGGGACAAAGGTTTCCGAGGGATATTTCACACGGGTATCCCGAATTTCACAAAGACGAAGTGCGCAATAAATGGGATGATGAAAAATTATTAAAAATTAAGTTTATTAAGGGGGTGAAGTAAATGTATGTTATGGGAGTTGACATAGGTTCAGCATCTTCCAATGTGATGATCCTTGGAGATAATCAGGTTATAGTTGGAAAAGTGGTCGTGCCCATGGGGACAGGAACCAGTGGACCGATTAGGGCACTGGAAGAGGCTCTCAAACAGTCAGGTCTAAGCTTTGAAGATATATCAAAAACCGTTGCTACCGGTTATGGAAGATTGAATTTTAAAAATGCTGACAAACAGATTAGTGAGATAACGTGTCATGCTAAGGGAGTACATTATCTGATTCCGACTGCCAGGACAATTATTGATATTGGGGGCCAGGATGCCAAAGTCATTCGGCTTAGCTCAAGTGGGATAATAAGCAATTTTGTTATGAACGATAAATGTGCTGCAGGAACAGGAAGATTTCTAGAAGTAATGGCCAGGGTATTGGAAACAGATGTTAGCGCTTTGGCAGAATTGGCGGCTTGTGCGGCACATACCTGTACAATAAGCAGTACTTGCTGTGTGTTTGCTGAATCAGAAGTTATTTCGCAACTGTCTGCAGGAAACAGTTCACAGGATATTGCTGCCGGAGTTCATCAGTCAGTAGCCAGAAGAGTGGCAGGGCTTGTATCCAGGGTTGGGAAACAGGAAGATGTAGTAATGACTGGTGGAGTAGCCAAGAATCAAGGCGTAGTAAACGAGATGGAGAAAATTTTGAATATTCAAATTAGAGTAGCCCCGGATTCACAACTTACTGGTGCGTTAGGGGCAGCTCTTTTTGCCTGGGAAGAAGCGAATGAATATGCATCTGTTGGCTAAAATGCTTTGAGATGTTGAAAAGCACTAACTAAAGAAAAAATATCAACTGAAAGGGGGCTTAAATTCTATTTTATAGTGGGCTATTATATAGGAGGAGGAAAACTAATGACTGATAAAAACACAGTAGCAAAAGCATCTACAGCAATTATTTTTGGAACAGCTGCTGTATGGTTTGGGGCACACGCTGGCGGAGGATTTGCAACCGGTAACCAGACAATGAACTTTTTCGTTAAATTCGGATGGTATGCGTTATTTATTCCGCTGATTGCCATGGGATTGTTGGGGTTGTGCTTTAGGAATGGCATGATTTTTGCCAGAAACAATCATACCCACGATTATAAAAGCTTTTCAAAAGCGCTGTTTGCTCCATACGACAAAATAGGATCTACATTATTTGAAATTTGTTATATTGTACAGACAATGTTGGCGACTAGTGCTTCTATTGCAGGAGCGGCTGCTCTTCTTCAGCAAGCATTGGGGTTGCCGTACGGTATGGGCGTATTGCTTATGGGAATAACATTATTAGTTTTAACTATATTTGGAGCTAGTCTGGTTAGGAATGCTTCCAGCATTTTATCAATCGGCATTGTAGTTGCGGTTGTTCTTTTAGTTATTCTTGGGCTTAATGCTGGTTGGTCAAACCTGACTCATGTGGTTGCAACTAAAACAACTACTGCGGGACTTGGGGCAGCTTTATGGATGGGTTTGCTATACGCGGGGTTCCAGTCTACTCTTGTAGCACCTGTAATATCAGTTTCAGAACCAATTAAACTAGACAGCGATGTAAACAAAACAGCATGGATAGGAATTATTTTAAATGGTGTTATGCTTACGATTACTTGTATTATGTTATTGGGCTTTTTCCCGGCTTCGGTCAACGAAACATTGCCTACATATTATGTGTGTGAACAGTTGGGATATTCATGGCTGAAGATTTTATATTCAATAGTATTACTATTAGCTCTTATTTCAACCGGTGTATCTATGATTTTTGCTATTGTTAACAGATTCGAAATAGTATGGACAAGTGGCAGTGGTATCTTTGAAAATGTAGTAGCTCGAAGGGTAGTTCTTTGTTTTGGATTTATGGCTGTAGCAATGGGGATTTCACTTTTCGGACTTACAGCTATAGTTGCAAAGGGCTATGCATATAATGGATACCTTGGAATCTTGCTTATCATATTACCATTAACAATAGTCGCTCCGATAAAAAACAAGAAATTTGCAGGGGGAGGCCGAAATGCGGATGACGATGTAGTAGCATAATTATCTTTAAATTATATTGTTATAAAAAGTTGCTTCTATGAGCTTAAGTTTTAACACTTAAGCTCTTTTTTTAGTGCGCCCGGCATGGGCGCAGTCTAACGGGTGAAAGTCCCGAGCGCGGGTTGATAGTGCCAAGCGCATAGCCAAGGGCAAGGGTGTCCTCGGCGACGAGGAATCTGAAGGAAGCCGGAGGCAAACTTCTGATCTGACGAACAGAAATCACATCAGGCATATGTAGACTGGGTAAGGTTGCTAAACAAACTGAAGCCTAAAACTATCCGGAAGTCTACGGTGTAAATGTGGCAGATAGATGGAAGGAAAGACTGCGTTCTTACCCGGGGAGGTCTCACGGACGGGCGGAAACAGAGTAAGAAGCCCGGTTGAAACAAGATTTATCGTGAGAAGTCAGCCGAAGCCATAGTATAGAGGCATCAAGATGCCGAAGGAAGGGCTGAACCAGAGGAGGTGTGGGTCAATGAAAGTTACTGAAAGTGATAATTTAAAACACAGACAACCTCAATATGAGGGCTATCTGCAAAGGGTATCTGCGGAACAGAGAGAGTATGCAGAAGCGTGCGGGTTACAAACCGACAGCACCAACACAAACAAGCAGACGGAAGGGTTGCTGGAGCAAATTGTAACCAGAGAGAACCTGTACCGTGCCTACAAGCAAGTAAAGAGCAATAAAGGCGCAGGCGGAATTGACGGCATGCAGGTAGATGACCTGTTGCCCTTCTTGAAAGCAAACAGGGCTGAATTCGTGCAATCCATCCTGGACGGTAAATAACGTCCAAAACCCGTTCGCAGGGTAGAAATACCCAAAGAGAACGGGAAAACCAGAAAACTAGGGATACCAACCGTCGTAGACAGACTTATCCAACAAGCAGTTTGCCAAGTCTTGAGTACACTCTTTGAAAAGCAGTTTTCGGATAACAGTTTTGGATTCCGACCAAGAAGAAGCACGCATGATGCACTTAAAAGATGCCAGACCAACATTACAGATGGCTACAAATACGTAGTCGATATGGATTTGGAAAAGTATTTTGACACGGTCAACCAAAGCAAGCTCATCCAACTACTATCAGAAACGATAAAGGACGGAAGAGTTATTTCGCTTATCCATAAATTCCTGCGAGCAGGGATTATGGCGGGCGGATTGTTTGAGGAAAGCCCTGAAGGAGTGCCGCAAGGCGGCCCATTGAGTCCATTACTTGGAAATGTCATGCTGAATGAATGCGACCATGAACTGGAAAGGCGCGGACACCGTTTTGTACGCTACGCAGATGACCTGATGATCTTCTGCAAAAGCAAGAAAGCAGCAAGTCGCGCGCTGGACCATATTCTTCCCTACATCGAAGAGAAATTATTCTTGAAGGTTAATCGGGAGAAGACGCAGGTAGCATATGTGGGCAAGGTTAAGTATTTGGGATATGGCTTTTACATCTATAAAGGAGAAGGAAGACTCAGAATACATCCCAAGAGTGTCCGAAAATTCAAGGGTAAAATCCGAGAGATTACCGGGCGCAGTAATGGGATGGGAATTGAAGCAAGAAAAACCCGGCTGAATCAGACGATTCGGGGATGGATGAACTACTTCAAACTTGCAGATGCAA
Source organism: Bacillota bacterium (assembly GCA_034659475.1). Lineage (GTDB taxonomy): Bacteria > Bacillota > Syntrophomonadia > Syntrophomonadales > Syntrophomonadaceae > JAYEHK01. Next base: position 10,920 of record JAYEHK010000058.1, read on the forward strand.
AGACGCTGATACAGAGCTTGGATGAATGGATTAGAAGCCGCATACGAATGGTGACATGGAAACGATGGAAGAAAGTCCGCACACGTTTCAAGAATCTCAAACGCATGGGAATCAAGGAAGAACAGGCATGGATGTGGGCAAACACAAGAAAAGGCTACTGGCGTACAGCCCATAGCCCAATCTTATCAATAGCCATATCTAATGAGAAGTTCAAACGTGCTGGATACCTTAGTCTGGTGGAATGTTACTCTGCGCGTAATGTGTAAACTTTGGAACCGCCGTATACCGAACGGTACGTACGGTGGTGTGGGAGGTCGGCTTCTCAACTAATGGGTAGCCTCCTACCCGATTGGTGCGGTTTTAGAAATGTTGGATATAAGTACGAAGGAGAAGGGGGGGGGCGGGCTAAGGTGAAGGGGAGAGCATTTTAGAAACTGTAACAATGACAACATAGACATGTACAAAAAGGTAACCAAGAGAATCATTTACTTGACACCTGTGTAGATTTCGTGTGATGCATCAATGCTAAATTGTGATGGCGCGATGCATCAGTGAAATAATGGATTCGATATATTATTGTTTTAAACTGCCTGACAACAAAAATATCTTATGTATTCATTAAGTGCCTGTAGTCTAGCTGTTGGTGGGTAATTTACTTGAATAATACTGGATATTTTACTGCTTGGCATAGTCTTTGCAATTACTTGGGACAGCGAGTTTATTATTTATCCAACGAAGAAACAAAAGAAAGAGGTGTGAAGTGGTGAGTGAAAAGTTGAACTCAAAACAGCTTTTAAACCAACTAACTCAGAAGCATTATAACGATGCCAAGGCCGCTAAGGAACGTGGTGGTCTGGTGGCCTGGTCAACGTCTGTTGCTCCGCAGGAGTTATGTGAAACTATGGGGATAGAGGTGCTTTACCCCGAAAACCATGCAGCTGCAATCGGTGCTAAAGGTGGAGCTATTCCGCTGCTTGAATATTCCGAAGGAAATGGATACTCAATAGATCTTTGTTCCTACGCACGAATTAACTTGGCATATATGGAAACAGAAGATTGTTGTTTTGAGAACATGCCATTACCTGATCTCATTATTTGTTGTAATAACATATGTAATACATTGATCAAGTGGTACGAGAACATCGCCAGGGAACTAAATATTCCTATGATAATGATTGACGTGCCATTTAACCATGACTATGAAGTTAGCCAGGAACGTATTGACTATATAAAAGGTCAATTTAAAGAGGCTATCTGGCAACTGGAAGAAATATGCGGGCGTCCCTTCGACTATCAACGTTTTGAAGAGGTTATGAAAATATCTGCAGAATCAGCAAAAACGTGGAAGTATGCTATGGGTCTGGCTTCTAATGTACCGTCTCCATTAAATGGTTTCAACATTTTCAATTATATGGCTTTAATCGTATGCATGCGTGGTAAACCTGAGTCCATTCAATTATTTAAACTGGTGGCACAGGAACTGGAAGAATTAATCGAAAACGGCGGTAGCCAATTTCCAGCTAAAGAGGAGTATCGGGTTATGTGGGAAGGGATTGCTTGCTGGCCGTTCCTGGGGCATAATTTCAAAACTCTCAAAAAATACGGAATTAATGTAGTGGGTTCTACCTATCCGGATGCATGGGCCTTAATTTATGATGCCAATGATCTGGATGGCATGGCCAGGGCTTATGCTAGTGTTATGAATAATTGTGGTGTCGATTATCAATCTGATTTACGGACAAGGATCATTAAGGATTTTAAATGTGATGGTGCTATTTACCATATGAACCGCAGCTGTAAATTAATGGACTTCATGCAGTTCGAAATGCAGAGACGGGTCGCGGAAAATACTGGTGTACCATATGTTGTTTTTGATGGAGATCAGACTGATCCCCGTAACTTTGCCCAAGCCCAGTTTGAAACCAAGGTTCAGGCATTGGTCGAAATGATGGAACAGAATAAAGCAGCTAAGAATGAGGAGGTGAAATAAATGGATAAGATTCTAACAATAATATCTGAATTAAAAGAGGTAGCGGACTATCCTGCTCAGGCTATAAAAAAACAAATGAATGCGACAGGCAAAAAAGCAGTTGGTTGTTTGCCTGTGTATTGCCCGGAGGAGATTATTTATGCAGCGAATATGTTGCCTGTTGGAATTTGGGGTGGTCAAACCACAATTTCCAAGGCTAATAAATATTTCCCGGCTTTTGCCTGTTCGATTATGCAGTCAGTAATGGAGTTATCACTAAATGGAGTTTACGATGATCTGGCTACAGTTATTATTCCATCTCCCTGTGATACCTTAAAGACGGTAGTGCAAAACTGGATTTCCGGTGTACCCCAGGTAAAATGTATTCCTATTGTTCATCCTCAGATGAGCAGGATAGAAGAAGGTGTTATCTATCTTCAGACTGAGTACGAACGCGTTAAAAAGGAAATGGAAGCGATTTCAGGACAGAAGATTACGAATGAAGCACTCACTAAAAGCATCGAAATCTATAATCAATATCGCCAAACGATGCGCGAATTCACTGAATTTGCAGCTGTTTATCCAGAGGTAATTTCACCGGTTGTCCGGCATGCGGTAATTAAAAGTGCGTTTTTCATGGATAAAGCCGAGCACATGGCTATGGTTAAAGAGCTTATTGCAGAGCTGGGCAAATTGCCGGTTAAGGAGTGGAATGGCAGCAAGCTGATATTAACAGGAATTATGTTTGAACCTGCTAACCTGATCGAGATTATCGAAGAAAACCGGGCGGCTATAGTGGCAGATGATTTAGCTCATGAGTCCAGGTTATTCAGAACGGATGTGCCAGAGGGCAACGATCCGATGGAGCGTCTGGCCAGGCAGTGGCAGCACATGAAAGGCTGTTCTTTGGTGTATGATCCTAAGAAAAATCGAGGCCAAATGATTATTGAGCAGGTTAAAAAGACCGGGGCCAACGGTGTCGTAATGTGCATGATGAAATTCTGTGATCCGGAAGAGTTTGATTATCCCATTCTTAAAAAAGAGATGGAAGCAGCGGGAATTCCCATGCTTTACCTGGAGATTGACCAACAGATGCAGTCGGTTGAGCAAGCACGTACTCGTATACAGAGCTTTGCAGAGATGATCGCGAACCGGTAATCGATACAGCTATTATAATAACTGATAATTCAATTAAGCAATGATCAAGGAGGTTGTTTTACAAGATGAAAAGTTTTTGGGAAGAATATAAGCGCAAATTAGTGACAGCAGATGAAGCAGTTAAAGTAGTTCAATCAGGTGACTGGGTAGATTATGGTGATTATGTAACCACCAATGAAGAATTGGATGCAGCTCTGGCCAGGAGAAAGGATGAATTAAAAAGTGTAAAGGTTCGTGGCTGTACTCAGCTGACTCAGCCAGCAGTTGTACAGGTGGACCCTGAACAGGAACACTTTGTCTTTCATGACTGGTCCTTTACTGTAGTTACCAGAAAATTAGGAGCCGAGGGTAAAGCATTTTTAATCCCCGAAAACTTTGATGAAATACCCAAAATGTATTATGAAAGAATACGGACTGATGTGGCATTTATCACCGTAACTCCGATGGATGAACATGGTTATTTCAACATGACGGCCACAGCAGGAAAAGAAATTGCTGAAAAGCAGATGGCCAAGCATATCGTTTTATATGTAAACAAGAATGTGCCTTATTGTTATGGTGGCGGATGTGATAATGCTGTTCATATATCTGAAGCTGAATATATTGTGGAAAGTACCACGAATAAGCCATTAATGGAGATTCCCAAACCGCCGGTTACAGATGTTGACCGCAAGATAGCTTCTTACATCATGGAAGAAATGGTAGACGGAGCTTGTCTGCAGCTTGGTATTGGCGGACTGCCTAATACTGTTGGAAAACTGTTGGTGGATTCTGATATTAAAGATCTGGGTGCACACAGTGAAATGATGGTGGATGCATATGCTGAACTTTATTATGCAGGTAAGTTAACGAATAAACGTAAAAATGTATTGCCCGGTAAATCCGTTTATACCTTTGCTATGGGAAGTAAGATGCTATATGAGTACCTGGATCATAACCCGACCTGTGCGGTTATGCCGGTTGATTTTGTTAATGACCCGAAGATTATTGCCCAAAATGATAATGTCTTTTCCATATGTGGCTGTTTGTCAGTAGACATAATGGGGCAGGTATCCTCTGAATCTATAGGATGGCGGCAGATCTCAGGAACGGGAGGCCAGTTAGATTTTCATTATGCTTCCTTTAAATCTAATGGAGGAAAAGGCTTCCTGTGCATGCCTTCTACGAAGAAGAAAAAAGATGGAACGATTGAATCAAGAATTGTACCATCATTTATACCGGGAACAATTGTTACGGTACCGAGTTGCATAACCAACTATGTTGTAACTGAATACGGCATGGTCAATCTGAAGGGCCTGACCACCTGGCAGAGAGCCGAAGCAATTGTAAGCATTGCTCATCCGGACTTCCAGGATGATTTGATTAAGGCCTGTGAACAAGCCCATATTTGGTTGCCCAGTAACAAGAGATAATGCTTTGGGATGTTCTGTAATAATGATCGTTGATTTTAGGGAGGAGTTACAAAATGGACTTTAAATTAACTGAAGAACAAGAAATGATAAGACAGATGGCTCGGGATTTTGGACAGAATGAAATTGCACCTTATGCGCAGCAGTGGGATAAAGATGACTATTGTCCGTTGGATGTAATACAGAAGATGCAGGATTTAGGTCTTATGACCATCGGAGTTCCTGCAGAATATGGAGGAGATGGCCTTGATAATGTCTCAAAATGCCTGGTTGAAGAAGAAATAACCAAAGCTGATGCCGGAATGGGTACTGTTGTATGTGCATCTTCTTTGCTGGCATCTGATCCGGTTCTGGTTGGTGCAAATGATGAACAGAAAAAATGGTGGTATGGGCGTATGCTGGAAGGCGCAGTTTGTGGCTTTTGCCTAACTGAACCAGGTGCCGGTTCAGACGCTCTTAGCATGGCTACCAAATGTGTAAAAGATGGGGATTCATATATACTCAATGGCACTAAGCAGTTTATTACTAATGCTGAAATAGCCAAACAGTTTACTGTATTCGCAACCTTGGACAAAAAAATGGGCAACAAAGGAATATGTGCTTTTGTAGTTGATAGAGATACCCCGGGAATCACCATAGGTCCTAAAGAAGATAAATTAGGAATCAGGAGTAGCTGTACCAATCAGGTAATATTTGAAGATGCCAGGGTACCTGCTAAAAATCTTATGGGTGGAGAGGGACAAGGCATTCCAATTCTAATGGAAACCCTGGATCTTTCCCGTACTGCAGTTGCTGCTATGGCTACAGGTGTTTCACAGGCATCAGTGGATGCGGCACTGGAATATGCCCAAGAGAGAAATCAGTTTGGGAAACCAATTTCCAGTTTCCAGGCAATACAATTTATGTTGGCTGATATGGCAATATTAACTGAAACTTCACGTTTACTTTACCTGAAAGCAGCTAGTCTGCAGGATGAGGGACTGGCTTATAAAACAGTTTCTTCAATGGCCAAAGCGTGGGCTGCAGATAACTGCGTAAAAATTGCCTGTGATGCGATACAGATTTTTGGTGGATATGGATTTACAAAAGAATATCCAGTTGAAAAGTACTATCGTGATGCCAAGATTATGCAATTATATGAGGGTACTTCACAAGTTCAGAAGATGGTTATTGCTAAATCAATTAACAAAAATGGATATAAAGGATTTTAGTTAATTCTGTTATGAGCAGTTGCTATAATGCCTAATTGCTAAACACCTCACAGCGAAGGAGATATAAAAAGGGGGGGGCAGCCACCCCCTCCGGACTTCGCATAACAAACACTCGGCATCTTGAGTATTTACGAGAGTATATAAACATGTACTGTCGTAAATGGTTGTTGTGTCAAAAGTAAAAAAAATTTTAAAACGCTTGAAAAAAGTTTCACAAAATTCAGTCAATTCAGTGGTGTGTAGTTTATAAAGTATTAACAGGAGGGGGATCTTGACATGATGGACAGGAGTCACATAGAAAGAGTTACGCTGGCCCGATTATTCAACGATGCAGTGGTGAGGTATGGGGATTTAAGGTGTCAGTGGTGGAAAACGGGTCCGGATAGTACCGAGTCTTTAACATATAATCAGGTTGGCTGGATTGTAAAAGATCTGACGAGTGGATTAATTGCTCTGGGTGTAGAGAAGTCTGATCGGATATGTATTATGTCTTTCAACTGTCCCCGGTGGATGTGGGCTGATTTCGCAATTCTTTGTGCCGGCGGAGTAGCAACTACGATACATCCGACCTCCTCGTCTTCAGAAATGAACTATATTGTTGATAATTCTGGTGCCAGAATTTTATTTGTGCGTGATCAGAATGGAATTGACAGGGTGATGGACTGTATAGATAATTTGTCCACACTTGAGAAAGTTATCGTTATGGAGGATGATGTTGAACTACCAGATCATACGCTGTTTATTAAGTTACAGGATGTTGTGCTGATGGGCCGGAAATATCAACGTAAACATCCCCTTGTGTATGAAAAACGCTGGCGTTCAGTTGATTTGTTTGATTGGAGTACTATTGTCTATACATCAGGTACTACGGGAAAACCAAAAGGGGCATTGCATACCCATCTCAGTGTTGCTGCTGCGAACGCACGTGATTTCCAGTTTTATGCGAAAAACGAGGCTTATTTTGATGAAGAACATATATTCTTATCTTTCTTACCCTTATCGCATATTTACGAAATGCAGATGACTCAATTTGTCGCTGTGCATAAAGGAATGACAATTGCCTACTGTCAGCAGCCGTCTACGATCATGGAAGACCTTTTAACCTATAGCCCTTCCTATATGATGTGCGTGCCCAGGATGTGGGAGAGGATCTGGAGGACGATCAGCAATAAGTTCAGCGATACGCTGGATAATCGAAGAAATTTTGACCGGGCAGTTGAAATAGGTCGTCAAGTAGTAGATTTCCATACGAATGAAAAGGGTTTTATTGATATGAGCCTGGACAAAGATTTTGGTGAAGGTCTCCCGGAAGAAATAAAAGAGCAATACGTCTGGGCAGAAGAAGTAGTATTCAGTAAAGCAAGAGAAGTTCTGGGTAATAACTTTGTTATAGGATTTTCAGCTGCGGCACGATTGAATCCCGAACTGGGTAAGAAATTTCTTGCAATAGGGATAAGACTTCTTGAAGGCTATGGCTGTACTGAAATGTCAAATACCTGTTGCTTTAATCATCTTGATAAAGTTCTGTTTGGCTCTGTAGGGCAGTTTGGACCTGGAGTAGACGGCAGAATTGCTTCTGATGGGGAACTGGAAGTAAGAGGAGACAATATGTTCCTCGGGTATTTTAATAACCCGAAGGCTACTGCTGAAGCTTTAACGGAAGATGGCTTCTTTAAAATGGGAGACCTGATTGAATATGGACCTGATAACTATGTAATAGTTTATGATCGTAAAAAAGGACTTATTATATTAGATACTGGTGAAAATGTCTCCAGAAGCAAAGTAGAAAGTCAGTTCTCTACCAGCGCGGCAATCAGGCAGGTATGTGCTGCAGGGGATGGCAAACCATACATAAGCGGCCTGGTGGTACCGAACTATGATTACTTTATTCAGTATTATCATGAACATGGGATAAAGTTTGATGAATCTCAACTCAAATTCCAGGGTGAGGGCGAAGATCGTACCTGTATAAAAGTCGGAGAGGACTTTATTCAGAAGAAAGTGCTTGTTGACATGATTGCACAAGATGTTGAAGAGGGGAACGACGGGCTGGAGAGTTTTGAGGAAATTAAACAATATGATATATTAAGCCGGCAGTTTACTGTAGAAATGGATGAACTAACACCGACATTAAAGAGCAAGTTTAGAAATATATTAAAGCATTTTGCAGATGAAGTGGAGGAGCTTTACATAAAGAAAAAAGAACGATCAGCTTAATTTATTATGAGTCAGGGGACGGCTCCTTGACTCATTTTTCGTTTAAGGGCGTTGACAGGTGATTAACAAGCTGTGGGTCGCTGCCCACGGTTTTGAATGAGTCAAGGAACCGTCTCCTGACTCATTTTGGGGCGTCAACAAGCTGGGGGTCACTGCCCACAATTTTATAATAACGCTCCTCAACGATGATGCCATCTTCCGTTGCTTTGCTAAAGGCAATGAGGTCATAACCATCGCTGGTTTTGCTTTGAGATTTTTGGTAGGTGTATCGGATCCCATCTTCAATTTGCTCTCTGGTGCCTAGCCAGTAGGGACAGTTATTGAGCAATTCATCGTATTTCGTATACTCTGCAGTCAGCTTGTTCGATGCCTGTACATTAATATCTGCCAGCTTCTTATCCACATGCTCGGCAGTTACTTTTGCTTTTCTGCCAATGCTCTGTAAATAACGGGTCGCCTGTTCTTCCTGCATTTTCATAAGTTCCGGATAAAGCTTATCAGCATAAAACACTTTATTGTGTAACTTTTTAGGAAATAACTCTTTTAGTGAATCCCCATAACCTTCTCCATCTTCCGGAAGTTTGTATTCCAGCAGATCGTACTCACCCTTATCATTTTTGGAAAAGATCATAACGGAAGGGATTGCCCCGCTGCCGCTGACTTTCGTAAAAATACCGTTTTCAAAGCCAAACCAACCAGTGCTGGCTATGGTATATACGGTTATGATTCCATCTTTTTCCACGGTATCAAGGATAAGGTGTCCTTCAGTTTTACATTCATCATGCAGATAACCATCTCCCTTGTCCCGGAGAGCATTCCTGACCGCATCCTCAATATTGGTTGGCTTTCGTTCTGCAGACAGTACCGATCCGTCCAGTTCAACTCCCGGGGAAGGCTGAACATTGTAGAATCCGCCGTCGTACAGGATGGTTAAACTCTTTTCAGAGAGTGGTTTGCCTTCTATGTTCAACAATGTCACAGTGATGATATTGCTTTCCCCTTCGTAAATCTGCCCATCCTGATTAAACGCTGACCAGCATACCGAAGCACCGTATGGCATCTCAATCGTTGTGAAACCTTCTGATGCTTTTCCGTCCCATGACAGGAAAACACCATTTTCTGTGGAATAGATAACCTTTCCCACCGGCAAGGGGGACGCTGCTGACAGGTGAATACCCTGTGTGGAGGACATTGCGGGGGTATAGCTTCCGGGGCAAATCAGCACTTTGAATGAGAGATCATTGATAAATTTCGTAAATGTACTGCTATTCCTTGAATAGCTCCATAAATCAGTGTCAAAGACTTTTTGAAGTTCAGCTCGTGAATATTCATACGGTTGGGGGTCATCGGTTCCCAGAGTATTAAAAGTAATCTCATCCAGGTTTTTTATCAGTGCAAACATAATGCATGCATGATCCTGAAAAATGGATGACATACGATCTGTGTCAATATCTTTGCCGGTGAAATCATAGTTTACGGTAATACCGTAGGGTTCGCTTTCTGTAGCGAGTGACATCCCATTTCTATAATTGTTAAAGGGGAGTTTCCCTACAAGGTCTCCTGCATTACTGGCATCGCCGATATACAGAGACTTATGTTTAAATAAACTTGCTGCATCGTATGTAGCGAGTGCTGTGCTATTGATATCAGAATCGTTAAGGTTATCTTCTGTGCTCTTACCATTGGTTAAAAACAGCCCTCCAAGAATGACGATGCATATGACGCCGATCGCAATCGTGTGGTTTCTTTTGTGCTTAAAAAAATCGACCATCTTAATCATCCTGATCCTTCTTTCCATATCCTTTTTGTTGTCTGCCATACCTAGTAATCTTGGAGCAAGCTTTGGTGTAGATAGTTCTTCTAATAGCGCCAGAAGTGTCTTACCATAGTCTTTGTGATCGGTTTGTGCCAGTGTTAAAAGCGCTCTTTCATCCGTAGCAACCTCCATATCCTGCCGGATGCGTTTAAAACAATACCACAGGACAGGATTGAACCAGTGGATGGCCTGAAAAGCCAGCAAAAGGTAGTTTGTCAGGATATCCCGGCGTTTATAATGAGCCAATTCATGCAGAAGGATATACTCCAGTTGCTTTTCGTTTAAGTTTATCACCGCAGGGGTTAATAATATTTTGGGCTTTATTGCTCCGAAAAGAGCCGGAGCTTCAATCACATCCTGAAGGACAAGGGTTACTGTTCTATTCACGCCCAGTCTTTGCTTGCAGGTTTCAAGAATAGCTAATATGCGTTCGTCTTGAATAGATGATCCTTTGTGCAGCTTTCTAAAAAGCGAATAATAGGTTAAAAACAGCCACAGCAACATGAAGAAGGTACTTGCAGCCCACAGATAGGGCAGGATAGCCTTTATGTCAAAGGGGGCTTTATCAGCATTGACCTGCTGCTGTACAGGTACTTCATAGGTTATTTCATTTTTATCGGTTTCGACGGGCAAAGCAGTGCTGTGCTGCTCAATGAGCGTCATGCTTTGCGTTATGTTCTGAGGTTCCACCCTGGGCAGGACGTTGAAAAAACTTACTGTGCTTTCAGGGCCAAACGGAATGAGCAGCTTCAATAGAAGTACACTCCAAATAAGATAATGCCATTTGGGGCTCAGCTTGTTTTTCAATAGAACTTTGAGCAAGAGAATGACAATGCCGACAATCGAAGCATAAAAAGAGGTTGTTAAAATAAAGTGAAAAACACCTTCCACTATCACACCTCCTCATCTAATAGCTTTTTGAGATCCTCTATGTCATCTTTGGAGAGCTTCTGTTCTTTTATAAAGCTTGCAAGCATCAGATGAACAGAGCCGTTGTAAACTTTTTGAACGAACGATTGATTGGCACAGCTTTTATAGGCTTCCTCGGAAACAGCGGGGGAGTATATATAAGCCTTTGCGGCAGATTTTTCAGCTCTGATGGCCTTCTTTCCCACAAGACGTGTAATCAATGTCTGAATTGTTTTGGGCTTCCAACTGGTGGTTTGCGTTAACTGATCAACAATCTGCGAGCTTGTAGCATTACCGGATTGCCATAGGATTTTCAATACCTCTAATTCTGATTCTGAAATTTTAGGGATTTCATTCATAATATTACGACTTTCCTTTCTTTGGATTACAGTTGTAAGAACAATTTCATCTTACAGCTGTAATCCAAAAATGTCAAATAGATATTTATGAGAGAAATGACTCGGTATTTTGGCAGGTCTGTTCCCCCATTAGCTGTGATTTTATCAGCCGTCAGGGTGGTTAAGGTTTTGTGTTTTTAAGATAATAGGCGTGTGCAGAATAATGGGCTGTTTGCGGAGAATTTACAAGAGGACGCAATGGAGGATATAATAGTTCTGTGATGTTTGGATGCTCATTCAGTTTTATAAAACTTTAGAAAAATGACAGTGAAGAACTATCCGATTATATCGATGTACCAAGAGAAAGGAAATGAGGTGTTAATTATGCACAGGAGAATAGTTTGTTTAGCTATGTTTATCATTATGCTATTACCTAGTTCGGTACTGGCTGCAACAGATAGCGTATCTGTATCATTGCCTTCATTTGATGTGAGACTCAATGATACGAAGATCAACAATACATATTGTCAATACCCGCTGATTGTGTACAATGACATCACATATTTTCCGATGACATATGACGACTGTCATTTCTTGGGTTTGGAAACTACTTGGTCCCAGAAGGATGGACTTGGTATTGAAAAGAATTGTATTGCAGCAGGGTACAAAGGTTATAAAACGAATCACCGCAATGCTGAAAGATATAGGGCAAGTATACCCGAATTTGATATTACTGTAAACGGCAAGGTGATGAATAATGAAAAAGAACAGTATCCGTTACTTGTTTTTCGGGATGTTACTTATTTTCCGCTGACCTGGCGTTTTGCGGTGGATGAGTTCAACTGGAATTATTATTTTGATGTTGATACCGGGTTATCTATACAGTCGGATAATCCTGTTCAAAGATTGGATTTGCCCCAGAGAGGAAAGGGCATCGGGGTATGTATAATTGATGGGTATCTTTATTATCAGGGAATTAGCAGCGACGGTAAGCTGAATGTTTATCGTTCTCCCATAAGTGATGTAAGTGATGTAAAGACAATATGCACAATGGATACAGATGGGTCGATCTTTATGCCATGGGTGCATTTTTTCAAACAGGATGATGTTGTTTATTTTGCCAACCATGTAGGCGGAAGTGCTATCATGAGTTCCGAAGTATTCTATCGTGTGAATGAAGATGGGCAGGGGGAAAAAATACTTTCCGGCAAGCTGGATTTTCGAATGTCAGAAACCGGCAAGGTTATTGTAAGCTTTGGTGTTCCTCCGTATCCAGGCAATCTTTATTATCAAATGAACGGAGATGATGAGCTCAGGCAACTGGGGGATACTTCCTGGTTGTATGGATGGACACGCCATCCAAATGGCGATGGATATAGCTGTGGTCCAGATGGAAACATAAAAATCGTTGGTGAATGGGTATATATTACCAGTGTTGATGCTGCTGATAAGGAAGATACAAATAAGATTTATCGAATCAATATTAACACCAATGAAACGGTACAGGTAAGTGATGTGCCGGCAAGTTGGTTTTCGATTGCAGACAATAAGATATACTTTGTCGGAATAATGGATCATAAGCTGTATATGCAGGAACTGCAGGATAACGGAGTAGAAGTCATCGTCGATAAAGCGATTAGCAGCTATTCTTTAAAGGGAGACACTATTTATTATATTACTGAAGAAAATCAGGAATTGTATAAACAAACAATTGATAAAACTGCAGTTGCTTTACTGCCTGATAAAAAAACAGCAAGTATAGCAGTTAATGACGGCAATGTGATCTGTATCTTGGAGGATAATGAACTCTATGGCATGGTGATCTTTGATCGCAAAGGAAATGAAAGATTTAAGACATCGGACAGGGTGTTGAATGCTCAAATAGATGGGAATACTCTTGTTTACAACATAATTAAGCAGGATCATACAGATTCCTTTATTGTGCGATTGTCATAATACAAGGGAATTGTTTTATGGGAGGTATTTTAATTGGCTGATATCAAGTTTGCGATTACGGAAAACCTGGGTGTATTATCTGAGGGCTCAAGAGGATGGCAGAAGGAGATTAACCTGGTGAGCTGGAATGAACGTAAACCGAAAGCGGATATTCGTGACTGGGGGCCGGAGCATGAAAAAATGGGGAAGGGCGTAACCCTGAACAAGGCTGATCTCATTAAACTCAAGGCGCTTTTAAATGAACTGGATATTGAGTCGCTGGACATAGATTAGAATGAGTCAGGGAATCTTCCCCTGACTCATTCTTGCCCCTACGCGAAACAAGGGGAGAAACAAAAGAAGCATATCCTTGCTTTTCTGCGGTAGAAAAGCGTGTATCATTTAGCAGAATTATCGTATAATAATAGAATAATAATTAATGCGAGGTGGTTGCAGTGATTATAAAGTCTTCAACAACACTCAGAAATGATTATGGAGCGATTTCATCCCTTGCTCATGAGGTAGAGGAACCTATCTATATTACTAAAAATGGTGAGGGGGATCTTGTTGTTATGAGCATTGAAGCTTTTGAGAAACGAGAACAGATATTAAAATTACGCTCAAAAGTAGCAATGGCAGAACAATCAAGATTGTCAGGCGAGCCTTCTATTTCATTGGACGAAGCAAGAAAACGTCTGGAGGAAAAATATAATGACTAAATGCAGGCTGGAAATTCTAACGCCTGCATGGAAGGAACTGGATGAAATTGCAAGTTATCATTTGCTTGTGGCAGGTCCTGATTCAGCAAGAAAAATTTCGGATAGAATTCTTGATGCACTTGAACGACTTGAGGATTTCCCTTTATCCTGTCCCTATGTCCGGGATGGAGAACTGAAAGACGGTGACTATAGATTGCTGGTGTGTGACCAATATGTGTGTATTTATCGATTGCTTGGAAAAGTTGTTTATGTCTATCACATTGCACACGGAGCAACAGAGTATTCGAAGCTATTTAGATCTGAATGAGACAAACAAACCAATGAAGGTACAACAGAGGCGATGATGCCTAGCAAAAAAGCAGCGAGTATTAAAGCCGTAAACGATAATTTTATCTGTATCCTGGAGGCTAATGAGCTCTATGGATTAGTGATCTTTGACCGCAAAGAAATAGACAAAAAGGAGGTCGACCCAAATTGGCTGATATTAAATTTGAGGTTAACAAAAGTCTGGGGGTTTTATCTGAAGGCTCAAGGGGATGGCAGAAGGAAGTTAATCTGGTGAGCTGGAATGAACGCAAATCGAAAGTGGATATTCGTGACTGGGGACCGGACCATGAGAAAATGGGGAAGGGTGTAACCCTGAACAAGGCGGACCTCATTAAACTCAAGGCGCTTCTGAATGAAATGGATATTGAATCGATGGAAATAGAATAGGCACAACCGTATGTCAAATAGGAAAGTGTGAATCACAAATATGTTAATGACAGCAGGAGAAGTGACAGATGTTACATTATATTAAGCATGAGTGTGCTGATACACGTGAATGGCTAATCATTCTGCATGGCATGTCGGGTGATCTGGAGCAAAACAAGTTCCAGATCAATTTTTTCAAGGAATGGTTTAATCTACTGCTCATTGATCTGCCAGGGCATGGTTCTTCCGATCTACAGGAGGAGTATACCTGTAAAAATATCGCGGATGCAATAGATCGGATTATGGTGCGAGAGTCCATTCAATAGGTGAGCATTATGGCGTTATCTATTGCCGCCGTGCTGGCAAACGGGTTTTTGTATTATTATCCCGATAAAGTAAAATCGCTGGTGTTAGCCGGGCCGATATATGGCTTCAAGGGAATCTATGCGGAGCGTTTGCAGTTGTTGTACGATTATAGGGACGAGTTGGGGGACAATGCATTTTATCGCTTGTTCTCTGCCATATCGATTCCACAGAATCTATACCAGCCTTACTATCCTTATATCCGGGGTTTAAATGAATTGGGAAGAGATGAAGTCGAGAAATGGCTGACTTTCAGTTTGCAGATCAATGATTTTTATGAGCTGTTTCATAAGGGGCAATTTAATATACCGATTTTGCTGGTTCTGGGAGAACGAGATGAAGTGTTTTTGCAGACGGCCTTAGATGCTGCTGCCTCCAGCGATAGTTATACGATCAAAATCATCGATAGTCTGCATGCCTGTAATCTTGAGCAACCAGATTTGTTTAACGAAATTGCGTTATGGTTTTATTTGGACCACCTGATTATAAGACGACAGTAGAAAAGACCTGGAATGGTGTTTGTTACGATAGGTCAGATAATTTAATTCGTGTCAACAGAACCGTTCCCCTGACACGCCTGGGGAAAAGGGAACATTCAAGCAGGGAGTGAAGTAAGATTCGGGATTTAAATACAAAAAGGGTCGTATTAATTATTGCGACACTGGGTTCTTTTTTGCCGCCTTTTATGATGTCGGCGGTTAATATTGCGCTGCCGGCGATTCAGATAGAATTTGCTGTAAATGCTGTTCTTTTGAGCTGGCTGGGGACATCGTATCTGCTGGCAACAGCTGTTTTTCTCATGCCGGTGGGTAAAATTGCAGATATCTATGGGCGGAAAAAAACATTTACATGGGGTATCCTGTTTTTTACGCTGTCAGCTCTATGGGCGGGATTTGCACCGTCCGTGTACTGGCTCATTTTTATAAGGGTTCTTCAAGGCATCAGCGGTGCTATGATCATGACGACCGGGGTGGCAATGTTAACCTCTGTTTTCCCTCCCCATGAGAGGGGCAAGGTTATGGGAATCAATGTGGCAGCTGTATATATCGGACTGTCCGCCGGACCCTTTATCGGTGGATTTGTGACGCAGAATTTTGACTGGAGAGGGATATTTTTTCTTTCGGTACCCATTGGAATGGCTACGACTTTTCTTATCCTGCGCTATCTGAAAGATGAGTGGGCCGATGCCAGGGGGCAAGGCCTGGACATTTTCGGAAGTGTTATTTATGGTTTTGCACTGGTTGCATTAATCTATGGGGCATCTCTTTTGCCGGAAAGAGCTGGTATATGGCTGATGATTTGTGGCCTGTTGGGAATCGGTGCTTTCGTCAAGCGGCAGTTGACAGTCGAAGAACCCGTTTTTGAGGTCAGACTTTTTCATCATAATCGGACGTTTGCTTTTTCCAATATCGCGGCACTCATTAATTATTCTGCAACAACTGCCGTTACATTTTTGCTGAGTCTCTATCTGCAATATATAAAGGGAATGGAACCACAGATGGCAGGGGTTGTGTTGATTGCGCAGCCGATCATTCAAGCCGTCCTATCACCCTATACCGGAAAACTTTCCGATAGAGTTGATCCCGGGCTTCTTGCTACCATGGGGATGTCTTTAACTGCATTGGGGTTATTCCTGTTTATTTTCCTGGGTCCTAACAGCTCGCTGTTTTTTATCATTATTCCTTTAATTATATTAGGATTTGGCTATGCGCTGTTTTCCTCGCCGAACATGAATGCCATTATGGGCTCGGTGGAAAAGCAGTATTATGGGATTGCATCGGCCGCAGTGGCCACCATGAGATTGATTGGACAGATGCTTAGTATGGCCACGGCTACTGTGATTTTTGCCTTATTCATCGGAAGAGCGGAAATAACACCTGCAAATTACCTGCTGTTTTTGAAAAGCACAAAGACGGCGTTTATCATTTTCACCTGTCTATGCGTGATAGGGATCTTCTTCTCTTTTTCACGTGGTGCCATTGAGCGGGAGCGGCAATAAAACGAGTCAAGGGGACGGTTTTTTGACTCATTTTGTGTTTTTTGGATTAATGGATATGAGGGGGCCTGTTTCCATGTCTCGCGTGTTGTAGATTCGACCCGAAGGAACACTGGATTTTGTTATAATAGTGAACAGACGCTCATCATATATACATTATTGATAACTACAAACCGGGAGGGATTAGAGTGCGAAACGCGATACTGAAAACAGCCGGAATCCTTATTCTGCTTGCAGTAATGCTGGCTATTATGACGACCTGTGGCAGTGTGCTTGCAGGAGATGAAAACAATGATTCGGCGAACACAGAGATCAGTGAAATCTATGAAAAAGGAAAAGTTCTAACGATTGAAGACATGGGAGAGAGTTCGTATCAGGGACAGGATAATCAGTTTTTGGATCAGAAGGTAAGGGTTAAAATCCTGAGTGGTAAATACAAAGGACAGGAATACGTGACCATACATACACTGTCCGGTAGTCCGGGCATTGATATTCATGTTCAACCCGGGGATGAAGTAGTGTTATATCTTAGTGAAGATAATGGGGATCTGAGCGAGGTGTACATATCAGATGTTGTTCGGGCCAATTTTCTTAATTATATCGTTATCGCGTTTGTTATTTTGCTGGTTCTTGTGGGGGGGATAAAGGGAATAAAGGCTCTGGTGGCCCTTGGCTTAACAATTTTGGCTATTTTCAAAGTGCTGCTGCCTGCTCTCGTTAGCGGCTATTCACCCCTGCCGATAACTACCATTGTTCTTGCAGTGGTCACGGTATTTACGATGATTGTTGTGGCAGGCTTTACAAGCAAATCATTTGCAGCCACGCTGGGAACAATAGGAGGGGTCATGGTGGCCGGGTTCCTGGCATACTGGATAGGGGATGTGGCGCATCTGTATGGATTGGCAACGGAAGAAAGCCGGATGCTCTTATATGTTCCTGACCTGGAATTGGATATGCGGGGCCTTTTGTTTTCCGGCATTATCATCGGTGCACTGGGGGCCATTATGGATGTTGCCATGTCCATTGCTTCTTCCATGGATGAGGTCCGCAAGGCGAATCCGGGATTATCCAGATGGGAGTTGATGGTG
Source organism: Bacillota bacterium (assembly GCA_034659475.1). Classification (GTDB taxonomy): domain Bacteria; phylum Bacillota; class Syntrophomonadia; order Syntrophomonadales; family Syntrophomonadaceae; genus JAYEHK01. The sequence goes on from JAYEHK010000058.1 coordinate 28,741, forward strand.
AGTGGGATGAACGTGGGACGAGACATTATGGGTACAATGGCAAACACCCTTATTTTAGCTTATACAGGGGGAGCCCTTCCCTTCTTGTTACTCTTTATGGCTTATGATACATCCAGTTTAAGAATCATGAATTCTGAGCTCATCGCCAGCGAAATTGTGCGGGCCATGGTTGGCAGTATCGGTCTCATTCTATCCGTTCCCATAACCGCCTTCAGCGCTAGCATCTTCATGGGAACCCGGAGAAGCTAGTTGGATAAGGCTTTTGGGTCCCCGGGGGTCAAGCCTGACCCCCGACCGCCCATAGTCTTTGCGAACAGTTAAGTGCTTTTTATTTTGCCCGTTTTGCATTAAAATAATTAGATAACCCAATATTGATTTTTGAAACGCAAAGGAGGGATCATCAGTGACTGTTAAGCTCGTTACCGACAGTACGTCGTATATTGATGAAAATATACAGGCGGATCTGCAGATAAAAACGCTTCATCTAAGTGTGCATTTTCCAGAGGAATCTTGGGATGAAACGCTTGTGCCATACGACTATTTTTATAGCAAAATTGAACGCGATGATGTGATCCCGACTTCTTCACAACCGGCCCTTGGTGAAATGTATGAGGCATTTAAGGAAATCGTTGCACGTGGGGAAGAAGTGCTGGGGATCTTTTTGTCTTCAAAAATGAGTGGTACGTATCAAACTGCATTACATGCAAAACAGATGATACTGGAGGAGTTTCCAAAAGCCCGTATTGAAATAATGGACTCCAAGATCAACTGTATGGCAATGGGCCTGCAGGTGATTGAAGCGGCGATGGATGCAAACGCTGGAGAGAAAATGGAAGAGGTCATGGACACTGCCCGTCATATTATGGAACGGGTTCATTTCTATTTTGTACCTGCCTCACTGAAATATCTGATCAAAGGGGGGAGAATTGGTGGTGCCTCGGCATTAATCGGGTCGTTGCTGCACATTCGTCCTATTCTTTATGTCAACAATGGGGCTACTGATGTGTTTCATAAAGTGAGAGGCACCCAGAAGGCAGTTAAACACATGTTAAGTCAATTGAATAGAGATGCGAAACATTATGGCATAAAACACCTGCTGGTTCATCACATAAGTAATGAGAAACAGGGTCAGGAGTTGGCCCAGATATTAAGCCAACAGTACAATTATAGTTCCGTCTGTATCCATCGGACCCGTCATTGGATCGCATGTAGGACCCGGAACCATAGCGATCGTATATTGTACTGATCAGAAGTAATGCAATCAAATAATAAATAGTCGAAGCAATTATAAAACATCATTGATGGTTGGAGGCTTAGAATGCTTATTGGAATAGATTCTGGCGGCACATTCACGGATTTTATTTATCAGGAGGCTGATCAGTAGAAGGTTTACAAGACCCTGTCCACGCCTGATAATCCGGCGGAAGCGATCTTGAAGGGATTGCAGCATATTGGTTTTACGCAGGGCGTCCGTGTGGTGCATGGCTCGACGGTGGCAACCAATGCAATCCTGGAACGCAAGGGCGCGAAAACCGCATTGATTACAAACGAAGGATTTGAGGATATCCTTGAAATAGGCAGACAAAATCGACAGGATCTTTATGCGCTGGATTACCGCAAACCGACTTCGCTCATCCCGCGAAAATGGCGTTTTGGCGTTGAAAGCAGAATCTGCGCAGATGGGTGCGAAGAGACTCCATTTAATGACGAACAGGCACGCAAGGTTTTAAAGTCCTTAAAAGAACAGGGCGTTGAATCAGCAGCGGTCTGTTTTTTATTTTCCTTTTTAAATAATGCTCATGAAACACAAATGAAAGAACTGTTTGATGAAAGCGGCATCATGTTATCGGTTTCCAGCGAGTTATTGGCCGAATTTCGCGAGTATGAACGGATGTCCACCACGGTCATCAATGCCTATGTTGCCCCGAAAATGAAAAGCTATCTGGGTCAGATTCAGGATGCTCTGGATGAAAAAAGTCTGGCTGTCATGCAATCCAATGGGGGCAGGATAACGGCGCAAACCGCTATGCAGGAACCGGTGAGGACCATCTACTCGGGGCCTGCCGGAGGCGTGGTTGGTGCCTGGACGATTGGAAAACAGGCCGGGTATGATCCCCGGGATTTCACCCTGTTTTCCTTCGGGGGCGCAGGGGGATTACATGCGGTATTCCTAGCAAGAATGCTGGGCATTCCCCGCGTTATGATTCCGAAAAATCCAGGACTCCTGTCTGCGATGGGAATGCTCCTGGCAGATGTGGTCAAAGACTACTCCCAGACCGTCATGTTGGACGCGGGTACAACTACAGCAGAGGATGAAGGAACTCCTTGAGAAACTACATTAGCGATCATACAGCATTATGCTAAGTCCCTGGTAAGCTATTCAGAGACCATGATGCGAAAGACCATTGCTGGCATTCCTGATGGTGATTATTCTTTTCAGGATTACCTAGACGGAGATGGTTTTTCATCAACGGACCTTTGTATCTCCCTTCGCCTATTATGAAACCATCGGCGGGGGGATGGGTGCGAACGACAATGGACCGGGTGAAAGTGCGGTGCACTCTCACATGACAAATACCCTTAACACGCCGGTAGAAGCCATGGAATATGCTTATCCTTTTCTGGTACAGCGTTATGCGATACGAGGTGGTTCAGGTGGAAGGGGGAAACACGAAGGCGGTCATGGTATCGTTGGTGAACTGAAACTTCTCAATGAAGCGGAAGTGACTGTTTTGTCAGAACGACGTGTGTATCAGACTTACGGTCTAAAGGGTGGAAAAGCAGGTACATCTGGAAAAAATATCATTATCGAGAATGGACAACCTATAGAGATGCCCGGTAAGTTCAATCGGATTATGCCGAGAGGCAGCGTTCTGTGTATTGAAACCCCAGGAGGTGGGGGTGTTCAGGAATAAGTTGGAGGATACCCCATGTGGAGGTTGCTGTAAGAATATTTCACCTAATGAGCACTTATGCATTCAAACTCGCTAATATGACTTTCCACAGTGGAACCATCCATGGCCGCAGGCCACAACCACTGATGAAAAGGGGTTAGGGGTTAGGGGTTAGGAGTTAGGAGTCAGGCACTATGCGCCAGGCATTGCCCTTACTCCTGACCCCTTTAAATTATGAGTCTAGGCTTTTTTAGATTTGTTTTTTTCGAGTTCTCGCAATGCTTTACGGTCAACCTTTTTCATGTTGGTGCGGGGAATGTCCTCCAGGAACTCTACAAATCTGGGCACTTTGTAAGCAGCCAGTGATTCTTTGCAGAAGGTAATAACCTCATCTTCGGTCATGCTTTCGCCCGGCTTTAATACGATAAACACTTTGATGGCTTCTCCACGGATAGGATCAGGTACGCCGATTGCGCCGGCATCTAATACCTTTGGATTGGAATACATAAGCTCATCGATATCGCGTGGGTAGACGTTGAAACCGCTGGAGATGATCATGTCTTTTTTCCGGCCGACGATGTAAATGAAACCATCTTCATCCATCGTTGCAATATCTCCGGTGTAGAGCCACCCGTCCCTGATAGCCTCGGCCGTTTCCTCGGGTTTATTCCAGTATTTTTCAATAATCAATGGGCCTTTTAGAATGAGTTCGCCGGGTTCTCCTGATTTCATCTCATCAACGCCATTTTCCAGGTCGACGATTTTAACATCCATATCAGGGAAAGGTATGCCTACACTACCAGGTTTGCGCTTGCCTTTTGCGTTAACCATAACGCCGTTTGTGGTTTCAGAACCTCCAAAGCCTTCAATGATTGTGGAACCAGTAATTTCTTCAAAGGTTTTTAAAGCCTCTACAGGCAGCGGTGCAGAACCTGATAAGAGGAAACGAATAGAGCTTGCCTGTGATTTTGGCAGGCGCGGATGCTGATTTAACATCTGGATCAGCGCAGGAACGGTAGGCCAGTAGGTTGGATGATATTTATCAATAGCATCCAGAATATTATCAGGTGTAATCTCGGGCACCAGTACAATTGTACCGCCGCTGGCCAGATTAACATTAATCTGCATATTAAAACCGTAAATGTGATAGAGGGGAACCGTACACAAAGTACGGAGTTCCTGGGGCTCAAACATGGCTTTTGCCCATTCAATAAATACCGTATAGAAAGCTATAAAGTTTGAATTGGTCAGACAGCATCCTTTGGGAACGCCAGTTGTTCCGCCGGTGTACTGCAAGATGACGGTATCTTTGTTCTCGAGATGAATCTCGGGTTCCAGATCGCTGCCTGATTCGATAAAGGTATTGAAATCCAAGATGTCAGGTGCAGCTTCCAGTTTTACTTCGCTGCCGGGAACCTGTAAAACGATCATGGTTTTCAGTGAGGTTTTACCGGAACGCATGACTTCGAGCACTTTGGGGGCAACAGGACCATAAACCACAACCGTTTCGGCACCGCTATCTGCAAAGTGGTAAATCATTTCCGGGATCGTATAGAGCGGATTAATGGGAACCAGAATCGCCCCTGTTTTCATCACGGCATGGGCACCGATAATAAATTGAGGAATATTGGGCAGTGTGAGTGAAACCCGATCGCCCTTTTTCACACCCAAGTCCAGCAGAGCGTTGGCCATCTTTTTGGACAGATGGTTCGTTTGCCGATAGGTGAATACATCATCATTGCATAAGATGTAGGGCTTTTCAGAATAGATCCTTGACCATTTGATAAATTCATCTTTCATTGTGGTGAGTGGATAGTAACACGATCCGGGAACTCCTTCATCATACCATTTCTGCCATGGACGATTAAACGACATTCAAAATCACTCCTTTTATAAAATAAACATCTAATATGCCTGTCCGTCTTCATCCTAGTGTAAACCTCAAAAAATACAGAGTTGTATATGTCTGATCGGCATATGACAACGGATAAAATATCAACAATGAGTGCCAGTTTATACAGAACAGGTATTGTTTATAAGTATATTGCAATTATTATGCCATTTTAACATATTTCATAATAAAAAAAGAACACCGTGAAATAGGTGTTCTTAAAGCATGTAATTTGCAGAGGGTGTTTCTTAATGCACAAAGTTGTAAACATATGTTCACAAGGTTTACGGAACGGGTCATAATGATTTAGCTTTGCTATGATCACCGGATCGCCAGCGATTAATTAAGTCTGGTTCCGTAATAAAGGGGTGGCTTATTTCATTGGTTATCGTTCATCTTCCCATTTTGAACGAGTTGAACCGGTCATAGCAACAGAGAAATTACCTTTCCTGTGTATTCTGTGTGCACCCTGTGAAGAATAGAGCGGTTAACAGGATGATGAACAAGGGGAAATAAACAAATTTTATCTTCATAGATATTACCTCCTTTGCTTTTAATCGCTATTTTATTACGTCAATTACTTGGGGTTGAGTTTTAACGGAAAAAACAATCGCTTCCGTTGGACATGCATTTTTACAGCGCATACAGCGGATGCATTCAGGGCTGTTCGGGTTATGTAAAACATCAATGTCCATTGGACAAACCTCCTGACAGTGGCCACAGGATATGCAGCGATGAGGCGATATCTCCAGGCGCCAAAGGCTTCCGGCATTAAACAGGGCGTAAAACGCGCCGAGCGGACAAATGGTTCTGCAAAAGGGACGGAAGGTAATGATTGAGGTTAATGTGAAGAATAAAAGTACGAAAACCTTCCACGAAAAAATTGCCCCTAGAAGTGGATGTAATTCCGGTTTCAAAAGGCCCAGCGGAAGACCTGCTTCCAGTGTTCCGGTAGGACAGAGGTATTTACAAAAATAAGGACTGGCAACATTTGCATCACCGATCCATATTATAGGAAGGAGCAGGGTAAGAAGAAGTACCGGATATTTTAGAAAAGTTAAAACTCTGGGGATAGGTAGTTTTCTTTTTGATAAACGAGCCAGCAGTTCCTGAAAAAAACCGAAAGGGCACAACCAACCACACACCAGACGACCTGTATGACACACGAGACGTTTTTGGTGTGTCATTTCTGCTGACAAAGTATTCTGAATTGACCTAATTTAGGCACTTCGGAGAGGTTGAAGTGAATACTGCTGCGTCGGTGGATCTTCCTTAATAACGTTTAGCTAGTAAGGTTGGAATAGCTCAGCAAATCTATTGTTGATCAAAATTTTCAAAAATAACAAATGGATTTTTATTATGCAATGATCTATAATTTAAAATGTGTTAATTTAACAAAATCTTCAGTAATTATAAACAGTGGAAGCATTGATTCAAATACTAATTGCATCTGGGGAGAAAAATAAGTGTTGTTAAATGGAGGGATGAGATACGTTAAAATATATATCGGTCGTGGTGCCGGAAGAAGTTGATCGTGAATTACGTTTTGCCTGTGCTGATCAAGAGACCACAAAATCACGTCTCGTTCGTAATTTGATTGAAGAGTATCTGGAAAGCTGGCGCATACATTTTGAGGCTTATGGGAACAACGAGGAGAAAAAGGATAACGATTAAACAGGTGTTGTAAGGTATTTGGATTGGTGGCAAGTCAGTTATCTGTTTAAAGTAGATGATGGTATTTAACGCAGTAATAAAAATTTTAGGAGGGTGGAATTTTGAGCTTTACCCTGGAGAAGGAAGAATTAGGCATCAATTATCTGAAGATTAAAAACAGATAATTGATGCCTGATTTTTTTAACGATTATTTCCAACCAGCTTGTGATGCATTACCAACAAAAAAAGTATCACCTGAAATGATATGTGTTACTTTCCTCTTACCCAAAAAAAAGTCTGCGTAAGGTCAAATAAGCTGCTTATTCGCGTTATTTTGTCGCTTAACATATGCCGGTTTATAAAGTTTTGGCAGCAGCTTTAATCTTCCTGGTCGTGGTAATGAATCCAACTTGATCGCTTATAGGATATTTACGACTAAACGTATAGCGCCGTCCTTTTGTGTCACCTTTGATGATTTTTATGAGTCCCTGTTCTACATCCAGCAGGTTTTGCCTTTCCAATCGTGGTGTGTAGTGAGCAGGACAGAATGTTTCGTTACCTTTCGTCAGAGATAACAACATTTGAGTACTGGACAGATAGTCAGTCACACTGCCTCCCAGTGTGGCAATCAGGTTTCCTTCATATAAAAAGTCACCGGTGAACAGCATGTCGCGCTGTTGGTCAAGCAGAGCGATGGAATCAGACGAGTGACCTGGTACGGGAACGATTGTCAGGAAGCGATTGCCCAGATCAATTGCTTCATCTATGTTTAACCAATGAGAAACAGGAATCTTAGGTGGTTTGGAAAAATCACAGTACATGACAAAGGATGGCCTGAAGACGCCCTTTGCAGTATGCTTTCGATTGACAGGCAGATCGGCCAATGCAATATTTTGAAATCGAGAGATACTGCCCAGATGGTCTGAATGAGAATGGGATGGAAGAACCATCAATGGCAGGTCAGTAAGCGAATGCACAATCGGGGAGATATCTCTTTTGCCACTGCCAGTATCGAACAGCAGAGCGGATGAATCCCCGATGAGTAGATACGAATTATTTTTTAAAAAGTAACGGGGTTCTGAAATAATGAACGTGCGCTCATCAATTTCCTCCACTGTGAACCAATCATCTATCCAGCGAGCTCCTGGATTTGCTTCGGCGTTTTCTCTAATGCCATCTGCTTTTACGATTTTAATCATTTTTACAATGCGTCTGCAACGGTAACTTGAAAAGATCATGATGCGTTCTCCTTTATTAAGCGATGTTATTTACTTTTCCCATCATAAGGCAGAACTATATAAAGATGCAAGTAACAAGGGGCGACGGATGACACACCAAGACCGTCCCCGTGTGTCATTTAGACTTACGGTTTCTCTAACACTAAGCGTAAAATGTCCTGCAGCATTTTTTGCTGGAGGGCATTCTGGGGCAGGGGGGAGAGCGTTGTGAGAAGGGTGGTGGCATTCAGGGGATGCCCGATCATAGCATTAGCGAGAATTTCAATAAAAACACAATCCATCGCATCGGAATACAGAGCAGCGTTTTGAATGAGCCCATCCTTTAAGGATAGACCGATATTAACTGAACCCCAGTTGAAAGAATGTTCGACTTCCACGTCAAAATCGGGACTGGTTCCAAAGCGCCATTCCCAGGAGGCGTATTTATCGTAATGGTTTTTGATGGTGGTTTCATCCAACGCATTACTTGTAAGAATGATGGCGTCGCCATAATACTGTCGAAAACTATCCTGAAGAGCCTGCCCCAGTTTGGCTACTGTTAGGTCTTTATTCAGGGCTTGAAGATTAATCACGCGGGCCTGCACGGAATCAACACCTTTTGATTTGATTTTGGCTGGAGAAACAGTCAGGTAGCGAGCCATGTTATCCAGATCGGTATGCAACAAAAGTGTACCATGCTTGAGAACTTTATGACTGTTGATGTAAGAGGCCATGCCTGAAAACTTTCGATTCTGTACGCACAAATCGTTGCGACCACTGAAAGCTGCATCAATACCGCAGTATTGGAGCGCATGGAGCAGCATTTGCATTTGATCTGATTCATGATCGTTTTTCCGTGTGGTGATCAGGGTGAAGTTAAGATTGCCTATATCATGGTAAACAGCCCCGCCGCCTGATAAGCGACGGGCGAGTTTACCACCATCCTGCTCCAGTAATTGCCAGAGACATTCCTTCCAAGCATTCTGGTTTTTCCCAATGACTACCGTTTTCTCATTCTGCCAGAGGAAGAGCAAGATATCCTGATCCCCTATCTGCGAAAACAGGTATTCTTCTACGGCCAGGTTGTACCAGGGGTCACAGGAATTTGATTGCATAAAAAAAGGCTGCAGTTTATGATCCGACAAAATGCAACGACCTGCCTTCCGCTCCCAGTGCAGCTTCATGGATGATCTCCGCTGTTGTGGGATGGGCGTAGATGGTTTCGTAAATATCCCTGAGCGTTAGCTTCCTGTTCACAGCCAGGGTAAGATCTGCGATGAGATCGCTGGCATGGGGACCAATAATGGCTGCGCCCAGGATTGTACCGGATTTCTCTTCTGCAATAATCTTAATAAATCCTCTGCTTTCTCCCATTGCCAGCGCTTTTCCATTGGCACCAACGGGGAATTTGCCTACCGTAATATCATAGCCCTTTTTGCGAGCAGTCTCTTCATTCAAGCCAACGATACCGATTTCCGGCTCGGTAAAGATTGCACTGGGGACAGCAGTATAATCCATGTCGCATGATTCACCCATGATGTTTCTGACTGCTACGATCCCTTGATGTGAAGCGACATGTGCCAGCAACATTCGGTTGGTTACATCGCCAATGGCATAAATACCGGGGACAGATGTTTCCATATGCTCATTGACCTTGATTCCCTTTTTATTATCGTTCAGTTCAATGCCCAGTTTTTCAAACCCCAGTCCTGCGATTACCGGTTCACGCCCAATCGACATCAGGACCATATCGGTGGCGAGGTATTTGACCTCATCATCCTGCTTAAAGACTACCACGCATTGATCATCCTGGGCCGGCAGGATGGCCTCTACCATTGCATGGCGGTAAATCTTGATGCCTTTTTCAATGGCGATCTGATATATCTCCGCACAAATGTCGGGGTCACAGTTTGATAATATTTGATCGGCATATTCCACAACACTTACATTTACCCCGAAACTGGAGAAAATAAATGCAAACTCCATACCCACAACGCCGCCCCCGACGACCACCATTTTAACTGGTAGTGCTTCCAACTGCAGAGCAATATCGCTGTTGATAACCTGTTTTAGTTGGGCACCGGGAATAGGAGGATTGGTAATCCTGGAACCGGTTGCAATAATCAATTTTTTTGCTGTCACCGTAGTTTCGCTCGAACTCTGTTTGGACAACACGGTGTTCCGATCAACGAGTTCAGCTGTTCCTGAAAGAACGGTGACCCCGTTTTCGCTCAATAAATGTTCAATACCCTGCCGAAGCTGTGTAACGACTTCGTCCTTTCGTTGTAAAACGCGACGCATATCAAGGCGAAGGTAATCTGCAAAACAGCCATAATCTTCTGCAGATTGCAGGGTTGTGTAGACCTCGGCTGAACGAACCATACATTTTGTGGGAATACAGCCCCAGTTCAGACAGGTGCCTCCGACATGTTCTTTTTCAATCAAAACAACGCGGCATCCTAGCTGGGCTGCTTTAATTGCTGCCACGTATCCGCCTGGACCTGCCCCGATGATACAGAGGTCACTTGCGACGGTTTTCTTTTGCGGTTTCATCATGCCTGCGAAATAGCCCAAAGAAGGTTTGTCATCTGTGGAGCTCTGTTTTGGAGAGGCATCGAGTACTTCTTCTCCTTCGATAGTGCATAAGGGATCGTCTGCTTTTACTTTTTGCCCTGCCTCTACGTAAAGCGCTGTAATTGTTCCACGTGCTTGCGAAATAATCGGCATACTAGCTTTGTTTGCTTCGAGTTCCAGCAGTGAATCACCGGATTGAACCTCATCTCCGATTTGTTTATGGATTTTGGTGATTTTGGCCTCTGCTGCGTTTTTTGGCAAGGTTTTGGCTGTAATATCAATCTTCATCTGTGATACCTCCATAAAAAATGGCAGCTATCTAAGCTGCCATTCCTCTTGTTTACCCTTATTTATTGAAGTCTGGGGCAAATTCGTCGAGACTGTCTTTGAGCAAAGATACAGTATAGGCCATCGCTGGTCCGCCACCAAAGGCAACGGCAACCAGTGCTGCTTCCATGATTTCATCACGAGTCGCTCCGGCTTCCAGTGCTTTGAAAACATGAAAAACGATACAATATTCGCAGCGATTATACGCAGCAATGGCGACACTGATCAGTTCTTTCGTTTTCGTATCCAGGGCCCCGGCCTTATAATAGGTATCCAGCAGACCCATAAAAGCGCCTACCTGTTCACCATGTGTTTGACTGACTGCTTCCAACCCGCCCATAAATGCGTTGAGCATTTCACGGGGTTGTTTTCCTGCCATATCTGATCCTCCTTATGTTCATTATTAGCTTGTCGGTTGTCTATAGTATTAGCAAATCAGTTCTTTTTTTATGCGTTATATTATTGCGATAGAAAATAAAAGGGAGACGGTTCGTGGTTGAACCGTCTCCCTTTGCGTTAACTCTGTTTTTAGCTTGCCAATTTTTTGAGATATTGACGGGTTATGCGTTTGGCTTTGTTAATGGTGTTTGCTATGGGAAATAATCCTAAATCAAGATCCTTGAAAGCATCGGCAAAGGCATCTCCCAGCGCTTCTACTTCTTGAGCAAAATGAGGATCACGGTATTCAGAAGTACCAAAAGCCATTACTTCACTGTCAGGGATGGATGATTTTGTAAATTCTTGTGGCAGGGTGCTGGCAACATATTCCTGGGTAGCAATCTCGAGTCCTGCTTCAACTTCATTTACAAATTGTATTAAGTGCGGTTCATGCTCTAAACCAATAACGTCATCATCCATAACCAACGTTGCAGGAATTTCAATACCCATTGCATCTACACCAAAATCTTCTATTAAAGCCTCATTCATCAATCTATCCATGTTTTCCACTACCTTTCTTAGTTTGTGATAATTTTCACGCCATTTTATCATTTATATATTGGTTTTTATTCGAAACGGCCATTTCGTTTTTTGATTCCCTACCATAATGCCTTCTTATGGGGATTTCTCATCCATAAGATTTAAATGATTAATTAATGGTTATGACTATCAATAATAGTCAGATTATTTTCATTTCAAAATATTACGTGCGCGTAACTTCTTTCGTATGAACGTATTGTAAATCATACATTGATTAGATGTCAATAGATTTTTAATTTTTTTTATATGGGGATTATTTTTCTAACAGAAAGGTACTTTTCCTGATTCTATAGTGAAAGGGATAGATCACAAAAGTCTATAAAGACATAAATCAAAAGAGTTCTAACCATTGATTAAAATTCCCGTTCAAAGATTTGCATTTTTTCCGGGTCGGTGAAGTCAGAAAAACTATAAATGCCCAGTCCTTCTAAAATCTCCTCCATATAGGGCCGGCGATTTGGACGTACACGGATGAGGGCCTCGTCGGCATACTGTTCAACGTGACGAGTACCATCTTCCACTGGGAGCAGTACTCTGGGCCCGCCAACACATCCACCGATACAGCCCATGCCTTCGATAAAGGTTTCTTCCACTCCTTTTTCGAGGATTTCCTGTAAAAGGGCTTTGCATTCAGCCGCCCCATTCGCCTGTCTGCTGGAGAAAAGCTCAGCTTTTTGGGGGAATAAGCGTTTGACGGCCTCATAAATGGATTGTGATACCCCGCCCACTTTGCCATACATGCGTCCCAGGCGAGAAGCATACTGGGGGGAGACGTCTTCTGGTAAATCTTCTGGCTGAATGTCCAGTGCGGCAAAGATATCGCCTAATTCGCGGTAGGTGAGAACAAAATCAATGGCCCCCTTTAATTCCGGGTCCCGGGCCTCGACTTTTTTTGCAATGCAGGGACCGATAAAAACAACCTTTATATCCGGATTCAGCGCCTTCATCACTCGGCCGGAGGCGATCATAGGAGAGATCGAGGGAGAACTGTATTTCACGAGGTCGTAATATTTCCCTTTTAGCATACCTGTCCATACTGGACAGCAGCAGGAACTGAGCAGAAAATCATCCTTGGTAAGAACCTTCTGATTGAACTCCGATGCTTCCTTTAATGTGAGCATATCCGCGAAAAAAGCAACCTCTACCATATCTTTAAAGCCCATTGATTTAAATGCTGTACGAAGCTGGTTGTTGGTGACGTTTTCACCAAACTGACCAGCGATAGAGGGGGCTACAGCTGCAAAAACGGGCTCGCCCTGACGCAGCAACGCTGCTAATGGAAGAAACTCCTTACGATCTAAAACCGCCCCGCATTTGCAATGGGCAACGCAGTTTCCACATTGCTGACATAGTTCCTCATTGATTTGTTGCTGGCCGTTATCATCATAAAAAATTGCATCAAAAGGACAGGCAGCCTGACAGATTGTTTTCCCTTCAACATCCACGCATTCCAACGTACAGGCCCGAATGCGATGCACCACCCGGTGGTTTTGAATATAGTTCTCAACCGCTTCCTTTATATCACTGGAAAAGGTTTTGGAATCTGCCACATCGACTCCACAGAGGACCGAGATGACCTTGCTCAGCTCGGCACGGTTTACCTGCTGGTCACTGAGCAGCTGGTTAATCTTTTCCTCAAATACATCTCTATAATAAGCTCGCACTAGTTCCTGAAATAATTCACGGTATTCATCGCTGTTCATCGGTTACCTCCTTCAGGCAAGTAGCCTGCTTGTCTGTGTTGTTGTACAGCTATTTGCCTATTTATCCTGTGTAGTATTCCCATTTTCGGGCAAAAAATTCATGTTGAGATCCAGGGGAACCCACCATGTCTGCACGACACAACCACCTATGAAAATGGGTGAGGAGTAAGGGGTTAGGGGTTAGGAGTCAGTCACTATGCGCTAGGCGTTGACCTTACTCCTCACCCCTGACCCCTTACAAAAAAATCCGTGTCAATTCGCATCCTTATTAACGACCAGAGGGAGTATCCGCGTCATATTAAAAGTGACCGAAGGAAACATAAGTGGTACCCGTAAGGGTGTGTCTATTTTCGTACTAACCCACTTCAACGTTCCAACTGACCAACTAACCAACTGACCAACTTTCCAACTAATAATTCCGCTTATACTCAACCTATTTTCTAATAAAACCTATTGACAAAGCCAGGAAAGATGTTAGAATTCTAATAGTTAGAAAAATGAACAGATGGGGTTTGAGGTTATGATAGAACAAACACTAACGGCGGAAATTCAGAGTCTATTATTCGAATTTATGGGCAGTTATCATGAAAAGTTTCTGCATCCGCTTCGGAAACATGGTGATGTGCATTCAATGCTTAAGAAGAATCAGCGAAAATCGCTGGGAATTCTATACGGCTGTGGCAGTATGACAGCGACAGAACTGGGGAAGAAACTGGACATGGAAAAAGGCAGCCTGACTACGTTGATCGGGTCACTGGAAAACATGGGCTTGGTCAGCAGGCACGATGACCCCCATGATCGCCGTAGAGCACTGGTGGCATTAACTCCCGAGGGTAAAAAAGAGATGGAAAGAGTTACGGAGGCGTTGCAGGCGCATATCAAGCATATGCTTGAAGATATAGACGAAACAGAACAATTAGAGTTTCACAATCATTTACAACAGGTTGTGGCATTCATTAAACGTTTATAAGGAGAAAGAAAAATGGACCGTTCAAAAGAATTAGGAGAAAAAAAGATTTCAAAACTGCTCTTGCAGTTTTCTTTACCCGCGATTGTAGCCATGCTGGTAAATGCGCTTTACAATGTGGTTGACCGTATTTTTGTTGGGAACGGTGTAGGTGACCTGGCGATCGCAGGGATTACCATCGGATTCCCAGTGATGCTTATCACGATGGCTTTTTCGATGCTGGTTGGAATGGGAGCCACATCATTGATCTCCATTCGGTTGGGGCAGCAAAAGAAAGAAGAAGCTGAACAGGTGGTAGGAAATGCGTTCTTGTTACTGCTGCTTATTTCCAGCACGATGGCTGTTTTGGGTTTGGTTTTCCTGGAAACGATCTTACAAGCTTTTGGGGCGAGTAAAGCAGTACTGCCCTATGCTAGTTCGTATTTGGGGATAATTTTAATTGGAACGCCATTGATGGGTATGGGTATGGGTTTGAACAATTTTATTCGTGCAGAAGGCAATCCCAAAATGGCAATGAACACTATGTTGATCGGCTTTGGAACGAATATCATTCTGGATTATCTGTTTATTTTCCCACTGGGTATGGGCATTCAAGGTGCTGCGTTAGCGACAGTTATTTCCCAGGGGATCTCGGCATCATGGGTTCTTTATTATTTCCTTTTTGGCAAGAGCCTTATCAAGATCCGGGTAAAATATCTAAAATTACAACCGTCTATTTATATGAGCATTTTTGCGATAGGCTTGGCCCCCTTTGCTATGCAGTTAACCAATAGTCTGCAGCAGGTCATCTTAAATAAGAGTCTGGCTTTCTACGGAGGGGATCTTGCCGTTTCCGCTATGGGCATCCTTTTTAGTGTGCTTACCCTGTTGTTTATGCCTATTATTGGACTCAGTCAGGGGGTGCAGCCCATCATCGGGTTCAACTATGGTGCGATGCAATACGATCGTGTCAAGGAAACACTCAAAATCGCCATTGTAACAGGTACGGTGATTGTTATATGTGGCTATGCCGTTGTACAAATCTGGCCAGAACAGATCGTGCGTCTCTTTACAGATAACGTAGCGTTAATAGAAATGGGTTCTCATGGAATACGAACTTTTCTGCTGATGCTGCCCGTAATTGGGTTTCAAATTATTGGTTCCAATTATTTTCAGGCCGTGGGAAAGGCGAAACAAGCCGCGATTCTCAGCCTGTCCCGACAGGTGCTGATATTTATTCCATTGCTTCTTATTCTGCCTCATTTCTGGGGACTGGAGGGGATATGGAGAACAGCACCACTGGCGGATATCACTTCGGTTATTTTAACGGCTGTATTTTTAGTCAGGGAACTCAAACACCTGGAAACAGAACAGCAGCAAAAGATAAGCAAGCAAGACGATATTGTTTTAGCTGCTGAATAGTAAAAAGGCCTGTCAGGAAATCATCCCGACAGGCCTTTTTTACGCGTTAATACAGATCTTTCGTTTTGCTTGATTAGTACGAAAATAGGTTGAGTATAAGCGGAATTATTAGTTGGACAGTTGGATAGTTGGACAGTTGGACAGTTGGATAGTTGAAGTGGGTTAGTACGAAAATAGACACACCCTTACGGGTACCACTTATGTTTCCTTCGGTCACTTTTAATATGACGCGGATAACACGGATTTTTTTGTAAGGGGTCAGGGGTTAGGGGTAAGGGCAATGCCTAACGCATAGCAACTGACCCCTCACGCCTAACCCCTAACCCCTAACCTATTTTCATTGGTGGTTGTGGCCTGTGGACATAAGTGGCTAGTAGGCTATAAATGGACCAAAACCAGTAACATTAACAGGTAATGACAGATCGTTCCGCCCAACACGAAGATATGGAAAATCTCGTGGAACCCGAATCCGGGAAAATGGAGGAAGGAACGTTTGCGACCATAGATAATACCGCCCACCGTGTAACTGATACCCCCAGCGAATAACCAGGCAAAACCGGCTGCAGGCAGGGTTCTGGACAGGGGGATAAGGGCGATGACAAGCAACCATCCCATAAAAAGGTAGATGCCAGTGGTTAGCCATCGGGGTGCACTAAAATAGAACAGGGTTAAACCTATTCCACCCAGCGCAAGGGACCAGATGGCCAGCAGCATACCAGTGCTCCACAGGCCGTTTAATGCAATCACACACAACGGTGTATAGGTGCCGGCAATCAATACATAGATCATGGCGTGATCCAGTTTGCGCAGGAGAAGATTTCCGTGTTCACTTAAGTCCAACCAATGATAAGTTGCACTGGCTAGGTAAAGAAGCATCATGGTTATCCCAAACACTAAAAATGTCCCGCCATATAATGCCCCGCCGGTGCTATAACCTTCAATCACCAGGAATACGGTACCGACAACGGCCAGAATAAAGCCAAGCAGATGGCTGATCGCTGATGCCGGATCGCGAGGGAGTACAGATATTTTATGTTCACGTGCATAAATTGTCATGTTAAAACCTTCTATACTATTTTACTTCATCTTATGGTAACATACTTAACCGCTGCCTGTTTGCCGACTCTGACCGCTTCGATGGCAGCGTTTAGAACAAGAAGGTGTGTTTGTTCGGATATACCGCCAATATTCTGTGCTAGATTAGAGATATCTTCAGCAACACCAGTCTGTGCAATCGTTTAGCCTCTCGATAAAAATGCCTGAAGGCAAATATTTTAGTGCACCTTTTTTTACATTTTATCACAAGAAGGCTTTTTTTGTTAATCAGGGCGGCAAGCTTTTGTTTAAATATTTTTAAATACGTTCTGGTAAGTTTATAAGTTTTATAGATGACAGAAGGAAATCGTATTACAAAATGAGAAATACAATATGATATATAAAAGATAATCGAAGACAAACTATCCTGTGATTGTTTGTGGGGGAAATGCAAGAGCAGAACGATCTGTTTGAACCAGTAAAGGATACAATGATCCTATAGGGAGGGGTAATAATGGAGGATATAAATACCCAATCATGGTTAACCTGGTTTAATTCTTCTCCGGATGCGCTCATGATCATTGATAGAGATCAACGCGTAATCGTATGGAATAAAGTCATGGAAACATTAACAGGAATTCCCTCTGAACAGGTACTGGGACGAAAAGACTATTTGCATGCCCTGCTTATTTATGGCGAACCGGGTCCTTGGCTGGTTAATCTGGTGATTGATCCGAGCTTGGAAAAGGATTATCACGGTAACCTCACTAGGGAAGGGGAGGTATATCATTCACGAGGTCATCTTACGATGAATGGAAAAGAATTTTACTTTTGGGCGAATGCATCACCAATAAGAGATGAACAGGGGGAGATCATTGGGGCGACAGAAACGATCAGGGATATGACAACGATTGAGGGCTTGCGTCATGAGTCCCAGGCTGCCAATGAACAATTAGAGGCGGCTTTTGAAGAGTTAATGGCGATAGAGGAAGAACTACGACAGCAGTACGAAGATCTTCAATACACCGAGCGTATTATGCGTGAATCAGAAAGAAGGGTTCGCAACCTTCTGGAGAGCGTTCATATGGTTGCAGTTATTCTCGATATGAATAAGAAAGTTACGTTTATTAATCATTATGCGTTGCAGCTTACCGGATGGACAGAAGTGGAAGTTATCGGACAGTCTTATATGAAGATCTTTTTTGGGCAGCGTCACTGGGAAGCTGTCGATGAATGGGTTAATCGTGGGCTTTATGGAGAAGAAACTGTGCAGTATGGGAGTGTACCCAGCCAATTACGTAATGGAGAGATCAGGTATATTGACTGGAACAGCACGGTACTGTTTGATAGCGAAGGGAACCGAGAAGGTGTTGCGATTCTGGGAAATGACGTGACGGAAAGAGTCGTGGCGGCGGCTGAACTTCGCAAACAATTAAATTATACCAACACACTGATAGATAATATGAATGAACTTTTTTATACCTATAATAACGATATGCACATGACCTTTATCAATAAAAAATCCAATGAGGTTTTGGGGTACAGTCCAGAAGAGTTAATTGGCACATCTCCAAGTGATCACATGTTTCCCAAGAAGGAATGGGAATGGATCGGACCAAAGGTAATGCAACGGTTACAGGAAGGGGTACCCGAGAATTATGTAATTCCTGTACGGCATCGGGACGGGAGACAAAAATATCTTAAGATCAACTCAACACCGATTATTGAAGAAGGACAAATCACGGGTGCAATGGTACTGGCAGATGATATTACAGAGGAAACAAAAGTGGCGAATGCACTCCGCAGTAGCGAGCAAAATCTGCGTCGCATTACGGATAATATGATGGATTTGATAAGTGAAATCGATATTTATGGAAACCTGATCTATGCGAGTCCGTCCCATTTTACAGTTCTGGGTTATGACGCGTCAGCCATGGCAAAAATTATATTTCGCGATTTTGTACATCCCGAAGACCTTATACCGGCAAAAAATGAATTGAAAAAGGTGATAGAAAAAGGCATAGTAAACAGTGCTCACCTTCGGTGTCAACATACCGATGGCCATTATGTATGGATGGAAACGGTGGGCAGTCCGATCTTACAGGATGGAAGAGTAACGGGGATCATTATGTCCAGTCGGGATATCACTGACCGGAAACGACTGGAACAGGATCTGCGGCAGATGAGTATCCAGGATGCCCTTACCCAATTACATAATCGGACTTATTTTGAGGAAGAACTCCAACGACTAAATGATGAATGTTATAACCCGGTGGGCATTATGGTGTTTGATCTAGATGGACTGAAGCTGGTTAATGATACCCTCGGCCACGATGCGGGAGACCGGTTGCTGATTAAAACAGCAGATATTCTGCGAAACTCTTTTCAAGTGGGTCATTTAATTTCCAGGGTGGGAGGAGATGAATTTGCTGTACTTCTTCCGAATACAAAACGGGAAAAGATGGACCAAATTTGTTGGAATATTAATCTCACCATTGAAGCTTATAATCACCTCAATCCACAGCTTCCACTTAGTTTGTCCCTTGGGATGGGTCTTCGGGAAGGCAGTGCGGGTTCTTTAAGAGATGTCTTTAAAGAAGCAGATGATGCCATGTATCGTAATAAATTATACAATAGCAAGAGTGCACATAGTGCAGTTGTTCAGACGTTGCTTAAAGCACTGGAAGCCAGAGATTTTATTACGGAAGGGCATGGGGAACGAATGCAGCGTCTGGTTGTTTTATTGGGCACTGAACTGGGTATGAATGAGACGGAACTCACGACCTTACGTCTATTTGCTCATTTCCATGATATTGGTAAGGTTGGCGTGCCAGATCGGATTTTGTTTAAAGAAGCAGCTTTGACCAGAGAGGAATATGAAGAAATGAAACGCCATTGTGAGATTGGTAAACGGATCGCCCTGGCTTCGCCTGAATTAACATCTATCGCAGATCTCATCCTCATGCATCATGAATGGTGGAATGGAAATGGTTATCCCCTACATTTATCTGGCGAACGGATTCCCATGGAATGTCGTATTCTTGCATTAACGGATGCCTATGATGCCATGACCAGCGACCGTCCTTACCGCGCAGCCATGTCCTCCGAAGCAGCCAAGGATGAAATCCGTCGTTGCGCCGGAACGCAGTTTGACCCTTATCTGTCAGGTATCTTTCTTGATTTACTTGAATGACAATAGTTAATTAGAAAATAGGTTGAGTATAAGCGGAATTATTAGTTGGACAGTTGGTTAGTTGGACAGTTGGAACGTTGAAGTGGGTTAATTAGAAAATAGGTTGAATAGACACACCCTAACGGGTACCACTGATGTTCCCTACGGTCACTATTAAGGACGCGGACTTTCTGGACTTACGCAGACCTTTTTTGTAAGGGGTAAGGGGTGAGGAGTGAGGAGTGAGGACAATGCATTGCCATAGCGCCTGACGCCTGACGCCTAACGCCTAACGCCTAACTAATTTCCATCGGTGGTTGTGGCCTGCGGCCTTGGAGGGTTCCCCTGCGAAAAGGAATATTTCAGTGCTTTCAAAAGTTATGAGGTGATTTAGCATGCCCCTTACAATAAGTATTATTAATCTAAAGGGTGGTGTGGGAAAAACCACGCTGACGACAGCTATGGCAGAATTTATGGCAGTGCAGCATCAGCTTAAGGTGCTGGTCATGGATCTTGATCCCCAGACCAATGCTACCGTCAGCCTGATGGATGAATATGAATGGAAAAAACGCAATATTAAAGGACAAACAATCATGCAAATCTTTAAGGATAGACTCGCCCATCAGCGAGAATTTTCAGCGAAAGAGTCCATCGTGAGGTCTGTCTCCAACATCGGAGGGGGAATAAAAGGACTCGATTTACTTCCCTCCAGCCTGGATTTAATCGATATTCAAGATAAAATTGGTTGGATTCCGTCTAACGGCATCTTCTGTCAGCGTCCCATTACCCTGTTGGGGGAAGCGATGGCAGAGGCAATGAATGACTACGATGTTGTGCTCATTGATTGCCCACCCAATCTTGGCCTGATCACACAAAATGGCCTTGTGCTAAGTCAGTACTATCTGATTCCGGTGCTTCCAGATGTATTATCTACCTATGGAATCCCACAGATTGTCAACCGGGTGAAAAGGTTGCAAAAGGAAACCGGTATCCCCATTGAACCGATGGGGGTGGTGATCAATCGTTATCGACAAAAGAGTAAGCTTCACTTGGCACAAACGAAAATTTTACAACAAGAAGCAGAAAAGGGTGGTTACAAAAGGGTGTTTGAGGTCATTATCCCTGAAGCTTCAAGGGCAGCGGCTGCCATGGATTATACCCTGGAGGTTAATACCCTACATGATAAATACAGTTATGATGCACCCTACAAACAATACAAACAACTGGCCGAGGAGGTATTGCAATATGGCAGCTAATGATATCAGTAAGGTTATGGCAGAGTTTTTACGTTTGCTGGCGGGTGAAGTGGAAAGCAATCAAGCGCTGGCCAAAAGATTATCCGTTCCCTTTACCGAGTACATTAATCAGTTGCCTGATAAGGCACCTGTATCCCCGCGTATTCCCAAACAAAAAACCGAAAAAGCAATTGTCCCAGAGGGCTTTGATCCCTTTGCCATCTATTATGAACAGGGTAGTGTGGGACTGCTTGCTGCATTATCTGATAAAGATCCCGCTATCCTCAAAGCAATTCTCTCCCATTTTGCCTTAGATCCCACCCGCAGTTACACCCGTTGGCGCAAACAGGAAAGGCTCGCTGAATTCATTGTCCAGAGAGTTAAAGCCATGAGCACCAAAGGCAGCGCCTTCAGATGACACAGGGGGACGGTCTTGGTGTGTCATTTTATTATATGAATGGATCGGTTTCAATCGATAGCCCAGATGCTGAAGGAAAGTATAATAAATCTGTTATAACTCAAAATGACACACCAAGACCGTCCCCCTGTGTCATCTGAAAGGAGAATGATAAATGTATAGCAATATGAGAAGACAAGAAAGGCAATTGGGAACACCAGAGGGAATAGACGTGTTAGAAAAAGGCGAATATGGAGTGCTATCCACACTCGACTCGGAAGGGAATCCGTATGGTGTGCCACTAAATTACGTGTACAGCGATGAATGCATCTATTTCCATTGTGCACTGGAAGGACAAAAAATAGACAACATCAAAAATGACAGCCGGGTTTCATTCTGTGTAGTCGGCAATACGCAGGTTGTTCCCGAAAAATTCACTTCCCATTATGTAAGCGTAATCATATTTGGTAAAGCAGCAGAAATGCATGAAGAAGAAAAAGAGAATGCCTTGATGGCGTTAATTGAAAAGTACTCGAGCGATTATATTGGAGCAGGCAGGCAGTATGCGAAAAAAGCATTAAAGAAGACAGGGGTCTACAAAATTAAGATAGAACATTTCACAGCAAAGGCTAATCCAAAAAGAGATTAACGTGTTCAAAGGATCGACCCCCTTTGTCATATTTTTATTACGGGAATATATGTTAATAAAATTTATTATATTACGAATAATGGTTGACATAAAGATCACTTAATGATATTTATTAATATATAACATTCGTTTTAAAAAAAATCTGATTTGAAATATTTTGCAATGCTATTTTCGAAATACAAAAAGATGCATTCGGAATGTTTTGTAGAATGCTGGTATGATTAAAAAAACTAATATTTCTGATAGGATAAGACGAATCTTCCAGGGCATGCGCTTTAAGCATTTGTAATATCGTTTTCATCATTTCGCTTTTATCAGGGAGAAGGGTGATTTTAGTTTGTAGACTTGACGAAATAACATAATAAATTTTCAAGGGGGTTACTGTATTATGAACGATCAAGAACGGTATCAACAAGAGTTTGACGCTTACCTGGACAGGGAAAAGCACCTGGCACTCATGGTGCGGAGTCGAGTAGAAAAGTATGGCGATACGAAAATCGCAGTAAGGCATAAGCCTTATGGAGAATGGATCGCTTATACCTGGAAGCAATTTGGCGATATGATAGACGATACCGCCAAAGGGTTGCTGGAACTAGGGGTTCAGGAAGAGGACATGGTGGGGATTTTTGCGAATAACCGGGTTGAATGGGCTGTTTCGGATTATGCCAGTTTTTCAATTCGTGCAGCATCTGTGCCGGTTTATGCCACGAACTCTGCCAAAGAACTGGAGTACATTGTAAACCATGCTGAAATTACAGTGCTTTTTGTCGGCAATCAGACGCAATATGACAATGCCATGATTATTTTCAAAGAATCCAGGTTCCTGAAAAAAGTCATTGTTTATGACAAAACAGCTACCATTGAGCAGAGCGATGATGTCATGTACTTTGAAGATTTTATGGCTATGGGGAGAGCATCCAATCAACAGAAGGAGCTTGAAAAGCGTCTGGCTAAGGTGGATTCAGAAGATCTATCCACCCTTATTTACACCTCGGGAACTACTGGCGAACCAAAAGGGGTTATGCTTACACATAAAGCCTGGTTTGCAATGTTATTTGGAACCGGTTATCATATCCCAATTACAGAAGATGATGTTAATCTGGCATTTTTACCCCTTTCTCACGTATTTGAGCGGGCCTGGAGTTATCACATTCTCTGCGGTAACGGTCAGGTAGACTATTGTCATGACACCAAGGCGCTAAACGACTTCCTGTTGGAGTCCCGTCCACACTATATGTGCAGTGTGCCAAGGCTGTGGGAAAAGATTTATGCAAAAGTTCAGGAAGGTATTCACAGCGCACCGGAAGAACAACAAAAGCAATTTGCAGGAGCGCTTAAAATAGGCGGAATTGTGAATAGATTAAAACGAGATCAAAAACCCATTCCAGCAGAGCTGCAGGCTCAGTATGATAAGGCGGATGAAATGGTTCTGAGTAAGATTCGGGCCATTTTTGGTGGACGCAACAAGGTGTACAATTGTGGTGGCGCTGCTTTTTCCGGAGAGATCTCTGAGTTCTTCTTCAATGCCGGCGTTCTTTTATTACAGGGCTATGGCATGACAGAATGTTTTGTTATTACAGTTGCCAATCCCACGCATAATAAATTTGGTACCTGTGGTCCAGTTGTGCCATTGATGGATGTTCGTATTTCACCTGAAGGCGAAATCCAGGCTAAGGGTCTCAGCATGATGAAGGGGTATTATAAGAATCCCGAATTGACCAAAGAATCACTTACAGAAGATGGTTATATGAAGACCGGCGATGTTGGCTTTATTGATGATGAGGGTTACATTACCATAACCGACCGGATCAAAGACCTCATGAAGACTTCTGGTGGAAAATATATTGCTCCGCAGATGATTGAGACGCTCTTAAAAGAAGACTTCTATTTTGAAGACGTTGCTACCATTGGGGATGGCCGAAAATATGTATCTGCCTTAGTCGTTCCAACCTATGAGGCGCTGGAAGGCTATGCACAGAAGAGTGGTATTACCTATTCTTCTATGGAAGAACTATTGAAGAAACCAGAGATCATTCAATTCTACAGAGACAGAATAGATCATCAGACCAAAGAGCTGGGGCGTGTAGAACAGGTTAAGAAGTTTACCCTCCTGCCCAATCCCTTTACCCAGGAAACCGGCGAAGTAACAGCTACCGGTAAAATCAAACGAAAAGCAATCAGTGAGAAATATAAGGACGTTATCGAAGCGATGTACGTTGAAAACTAAATCTGTCTAAATTCAAAAGAGGGAGCGACGTTTATCGTCGCTCCCTCTTTTAATTATGTTATACGCTATGCTTCTCAAGCAGGTCCGTTAACCAACAATTCTTGATTATGATGGCAAATATTTAATTTGATTCATGTTTTGATTCATCATTGTTCATATGGTAAAATATACAAAATAAGAGACGCGCATTGGGATGACACAGGGGGACGGTCTTGGTGTGTCATTTTTAAGCTAGATTTACTGATGATCCGAGATTAACAAAAAAATGACA
>JAYEHK010000059.1:0-4617 GCA_034659475.1 Bacillota bacterium
ATTCAAAACTCTATATTAAAGGATGCGGTGGTTCTTGGATGAAAAATAATGAACTTTATATTCAACATATTCTTGAATGTATTCATAAAATTGAAGCCTATACCAGAGAGGGTAAAGACATATTTTTGTCATCTCCCGTTCTTCAAGATGCAGTGATTCGCAACCTGGAAATAATCGGTGAGGCGACCAAAAAAGTTACGATAGAATTTCGCCAGAAATACCCACATGTTCCTTGGCGACAAATGGCTGGATTAAGAGATGTGTTAATTCATGATTATATGGGAGTAGACATTAAAACAGTCTGGAATGCAGTAGAAAATGACCTGCCAAAAGTAAAAAAAGACCTGTCTGCTATGGTGTAATCCTGTATCTTTCCCTGCATCCCATTCTACGCACCTTTAACCTCCTTGATATTGGACACCGGGGACGGTTCGTTCTGTCCCATTTTCTGTGCATTTACTTTATGTTGGCCTTACTGATAATTCGATGAACCGTGGATGAAGACAGGCCATTCATCCACCTGCTGATTTCCCGGCAGCTCAGACCTGCCTCCATCTTCAAGGCCAGAATGGTATCTTCACGCGATCCCTGGCGCTCCAGTATTTCTTTTATTATATCGTCCTGGACTTCATAAGAGTCCAGATCAAACCGCATAAATCTCTGATAAGAATCACCTGCTTTAATCCCTTCATTAACAAAATCAGCATAGGCTAAACCAGCGCTCGCATCATCAAGTGCAAAGGACCGCAGAATCACATCCGTATTTATCATTTCAGGATTATCTCTACGCTGACCGTTATAAGCCCAATAACTGCTCCATTGATAATCAGCAGGCTGTTCAACCATTTGAGCTTTTACCGGGTTGAGATGAATGTACTTGCTGGCTTGGAGAAGATAGGGTTCAGAATCAACGATTTCGCTTCTAAAACGGTCTTGAAACAAGTGTCCGCAGCATTCATGCTTTTTATTATAATACTGAACATAACTAATATTGAGGCTTTTCATAAATGCTGATATCTCCGCTCCGGCAGCTCCAATCAGTAGATGAATATGATTATCCATTAAGCAATAACAGTAGACTTCAAAACCATATTTTTTCTGTTCTAACCTAAGTGTCTGTAAATAACGTCTCTTATCCATATCTCCCCAAAAAATGTCTTGCCTATTATTACCCCTTTGGATAACGTGGTAAATAGCATCCTCGCCCTTTAATCTGGCCGATCTGGTCATTGGCATAACTCCCCATCGCATACTATATGGATATATTATAACATTTTGGGAAATTATTTTACATAGTGTTTGGGACAAAACGAACCGTCCCTGATGTCCCAATTATTCTTCGAAACTCTGGCGAAGTCCTGTGCCAGTCAAGCACATCAACCCGAAAAGGCAATTCAGACTCCTGAAACGCTTCTCGTAGTTCACCCAACTGATTAATCGTCATTTTGCTCTCTCCAATGACAATCAAATCCAGATCCGAATAACTTTTGGCAGTTCCCTTCACCCTTGAGCCAAAAGCCCATACTTCTCTGTCAGGAACATAATGTTTCAGGATATTTATAATAATGTCTCTTTGTCGGTCAGTTATATCGATCATTTACCCTTTCCAACCTCTCTGAAAAATCCATGGCAGATATCAGAAATTTCTTCGCTATCTGGTAAACTTCCTCTGCAATCTCTTGATCGTAAGTATGCGAAGTAATGTTTCTTGCTCGATGAAATTCCATCCATTCATCAACATCCATGATTAAGCGGTTTTCCACGCTCAAACGAAACAGTTCCCTTCTCGGTACTCCATCAACGATCTCTGCACTAACATTTGTTTCTATCCAGCGTTTCATGAATTTCCAGCACAATTCGTAGGTAAATTCAAAATTTTGAATGGCACCTGCTTTTAAAAGGGCTATTTCATCTGGGCCTGCCTCTCCTTGAAGCGTCTTGTCTGCAGTAATCTTTAAGGCTCTATTCAATGAATCAATTGATTTTGTTAAACTGCTTAACTCTAGTTTCACTGTTCTGCACTCCTCCCTATTGCGCCATCCGCGCACAATTAGTGTGATATAATCAATGATGCACTCCATTTATTCTCATCTTCTTAAAGTATAATGCAAATTCAGGAAAAATAAACCGGTGTGACATAACAAAATGAGTCAATAAGACATTCCAGTGTCACCCTGACTCATTCGACAACTTTCTCAAGTAACTTAGTTTCTTAGGTGCCCGGTACGGGATATTCCTGTTGGTGTCAAAACCCGTGATATGTTAAACTATGGTTAAAAGCCGATTGAAAGGAGACCACCGATGAAGTTACCTGTGATTTTAACTCCAGGGGAAGATGGGTGGATTATTGCAGAATGTCCAGTGTTACCTGGTTGTGTATCCCAGGGTAAAACAAAAGAGGATGCATTAGAGAATATCAAGGAAGCTGCTGAACTCTGGCTTGAAGACGAATCAGATGGATTTGAAATACAGATGGAATACGCAGAAATAGAGGTAGCAATATAATGCCCTCCCTTCCCGTTATTTCCGGTCAACAAGCTCGTACCGCGTTTTCAAAAGATGGGTGGATCTTTGTCAGTCAAAAAGGTAGCCATATGAAAATGGTTAAAGAAGGCGTTCCTTCGAGACTCATTATTCCAGACCATAAAACTCTTGATCGCGGAACCTTGCGTAGCCTGATTAGAAAATCCGGTTTGACCGTAGATGAATTTATTAAACTGACAGAGTAATCATAAGCTCTCTATATTAAGAGGGCTTTTTGTTTTTCCTTGTATATACATTTTTTATAGCCTTTTCTACGAAACATATGACTCAGCAGGAAATTTCAGTAAGTAAATAACACCGCAACCTATCCCATTTCCCCCATCACGTGAGGCCTTTCGTCTTCAACTGTCAGAATATTCAATAAGTTGATAAGTTGGTGTCAGGCACCCGCAGCGTGTTCGATAAGCATGAGGCTGACTAGAGATTGAAGTGCTTTTTCTGCCACATCCAAATTCTTTTTTAATCGTTCCATAAGATCCCTTCCCTTCGCACAGCTTCCACCAAAGGTATTTCAGCATATGTTAAGTCGACCACATCCACCCGATAAGCTACGGTTGATTCCTCTAGCTCTTCCTTTAACTGCAACATAAGCTCCAAACTAACATCACCGTCATGCTCCACCGCTATATCAATATCGGAACTCATGCGATTTTCACCTCTGGCCCAAGACCCAAAAAGGTAAACCTTAGCACTCGTCCCACGCAGTAAATGTATCGCAATATCTCTGACCTGCTCAAGCACTAGCTTTTGAATTTCTGTCAACTGATCCATTTCCCATCCTACCCTTCTATCATGCACTTCTATCTAAAAGCCCCTTTTATTACGGCCTATTATCGATCACCCTATTGACAGTCTAGCATAGCAGTAATCCCCTATCAATCCTGCTTTATAAATAATTGGATGTTCCTGACATAGACAATCGCATTTATTCACAGATTGATCGCGATGATCCATCTCTTCCAAGAGCGCCGCTTCTTCCCACCCAGTATTTCATTGCAACCGATGGTGAAACACACCATTTTTAAGTTGCAAGAAGCGACAACTTATTGTTACCTTCGCAAGTAAGTTAGAATGTTAGATGCCTGGCACGGGTTACTTCATGGTTGTATATCTCAAGGCAAAACAAAAGAAGATGCATTAAAAAATATTAAGAAAGCTGCTGAACTCTGGCTTGAAGAAGAACCTGGCGGATTTGAAATACAAATGGAATATGCTGAAATAGAGGTCGCAATATAATGCCTTCCCTCCCCGTAATATCCGACCAACAAGCCCGAACCGCATTTTCAAGAGATGGTTGGATTTTTATTAGTCAAAAAGGCAAACATATGAAAATGGTGAAAGAAGGTTTTCCTGCGAGACTCATTATTCCAGACCATAAAACTCTTGACCGCGGAACCTTGCGCAGCCTAATTAGAAAATCCGGTTTAACCGTAGATGAATTTATTAATCTGATAGAATAACCATGAGCTCTCCATATACATATAAAGAGAGCTTTTTATTTATCAGTAAATTGTAAGAATATTCAATAACTTGATAACTTGGTGTCAGGCACTGGCCCTCATTAATCCAAAAAAGTCCTTACATCTTCAATGGTTTCCAAATCAAATATGGCTTCTGCCAGCTGTTGCAATTTTTCTTCAGATAACGTTCTCACCTTATTTTCAATCGGGGGCGGGAGTTCATTGAATTTCTTTTTTAACAATCTTAGCATGATGGTTGCCTGTCCTTCCATCTTGCCTTCTAGCTTGCCTTCCAGCTTGCCTTCTAGCTTGCCTTCAATTCTTCCTTTTGTTCTGCCTTTCTCCTCCCAGGATGTGGTCAGTTCTATCATTTTGCTAACCTCCTTTTCATCCATTTTGCTCATTTCTTCCTCCAACTTTTTCTCCTCGGTCTCATTTAATCTAAGATAGGTCTCGAAAAATCCTGTTAACAATGTCGTCCGTGCCGGGTCAAGTTCCATTTTTACAAGCATTCGCAGGAATTCAAACTTTACTTGTACCCGTTCTTTCTTTTGATACCCCATTTTGCTTAAAAGGGCTGCAGCTACCGGGTTGTTGCTCTGGATATAGTCTT
>JAYEHK010000060.1:0-4609 GCA_034659475.1 Bacillota bacterium
ATTCTTCTCAATGCATGAAATGGAATCAGGGGCAAGCATTAGCGTACCTTCCTTTACCCTGATTGCAACCTTATTGTTCAGTAATCCGTTATCCCGGTTTGAAAGGATCTCTGTAAGAAGATCTGTAAGCTTGTCTTTTTGTATTGGCTTTAACAGATAATCGTACGGATGAACGGAATATGCATCCAGTGCATATTTGCCATAGCCTGTAAGAAAAACGCAGACAGTATCGGGGCTGATCTTAGTGATCACCTTTGCTGTTTGAATACCGTTAAAGGAATCATCGGGACCCAATTCAATATCCAGAAAGGCAACCCGCGGTAAGTAATTCTCAGCCGCTGTTACTGCTGCCTGAGAATTATTTACCGCTATCACTTTGTCTACTAAAGGATGTCTCCCTACCAAGAGTTCAAGAAACTCCAGGGTGTATTCTTCATCTTCAAGAATAAGTACAGTTGCCATTTTATTACCTCAATGATTCAGGAATATCAGGTTCATAAAGTATGAGCCATTTGAACGAATCGACATTGGTGGATATCTCCATGTTTTCCTTTGAGTCCAGGATGTTGCTTAACATTTCAGCCATATCTAAGGCTATTTCTTTTATCATCAAAGTCACCTGTCCTTGGTAATTTAAGAATGATTGTGGTCTTGGGTTTGTTAATAACTTCAATTATGCCCTGATATTTATTAACCAGTTTGTTTACAATATAAAGCCCATAACCCCGACCGTCAGACTCCTTGGTGGTAAATCCTGCTTCAAAAATACGAGATGGGTCAATTATGCAGCTGCCATTATTAATGATGTAAATGGCATAGAAACCATGCTCGTATTTAAACTCAATGCCTACGCGAGGCTCTGGATCAGCAGCGGACGCCTCAATCGCATTATCCAATAAGTTCCCCAACATACTGCACAAATCCCAGGAGGGTATTCTGATATCTGCCAAATCACATTTGATTGCTACGGAAAAATCAATATTATTCGTTTGGGCAACACTGCTTTTACTATTTATTAACGCAGAAATAGCTGGATGGTCTATATAGTACAGTGTGTTGTTCGACCAGTATTGATTGGTAATTCCATTGATGTATTCCCGAGCTGTTTCAATTTTATTGAGTTCAATGAGTGCCTGAATATTCTGCATGTGCTTCCCGTATTCATGGCGTTGTATTTCTGTGGATTTCAATAAACTTTCCACCTGATTGAGGTGATTTTTTAACAATTGTGTTTGAATCTGGTCTTTAGACTGTTTTTCAATGTTCTTGATGGTATACAGGTTAAAAACACATATGGCAACAAGCCCCAGATTAAGATACGGCAGAGCTTTTTGTAATGTGTTTAAATCAACACAAGCGATAATGTTGCTGTTGATAAGTACCATAAATAGCGTCTGAATAAGGATAGCTGCTACAGCCCACCAAGTATTAGACTTCATCTGCTTCACTGCCAAAATCGCATAAAATAAAATGCCTTTTAATAATAAAGGTTAACAAAAGCACCGCAATAATGATAATGGGCACGAAAGCAACCAGATTAACCCAGGGACTGACGATTACTTCTTCCAGTGAGATTTTCAAAACATTCATGATCAACGGCAATAATACACTTTCCAATACCCCGTAGATAATGATGCCTAATAATACCGAGGTAAAGCAGTATTTCAATTTAACCTTGCAGATGAAGGATGATAATAAACTGAGCAATGCAATTAATATCAACGTATTAACCGCATAAGGAACAGCCAGAGGTCTTGTAAAGTAGCAAAATACAGCAATTATAACAGCTAGCAAAAGAATATCTCGGATTTTAAGCTGAATATTAAAGAGACGAAATCCAAATTCAATAATTAATACTGTTTGCGGAACTGAAATTAATAAAGCGATATACCAGGGAATATTATGCATTGAGGACCTCCATCAATCAAACAAATATAACTTAATATTCTATAATGATCAACTATGTCCTTTGCAAAAGTCTAAATGACTTAAATACGGGATTAGAAACAACACATTTTGTCCTGAATATGACGTTTTTGAGCTTTTCACATTTTTGCTTTTCTGCAAATCCCAAAATCGCGTCATTCAGACCAGTATATGTAGTTTTTAGGCTCATATTTCAGTCATTTGGAAAACAATGTAGATATTGTATGATTTAAGATTTATTATATACGTATCGTACGAAATTAAACAGGTACCGGGAGACGGGGGGTAAAAATATAAAACGAAGATATTTGAAGAAAAATTTATGTTAATTAAGGGAGGAAGGTATGAATATGAAAAGAAAAAGTTCGGTGTTAAGTGTTGCTCTTTCGCTTGTTATGCTACTAAACTTGGTTTTGCCTGTATATGCTGATGCTATGTCAAGTGATATTAACAAGGTTGAACAACAAGTCCTAGAATCATTAGATAATTCACCAGATATTTATGATTCAAAAATGATTTGTGATGCAATTAACAATGCACAAGCAACACGTGAGTGGTCATCATGGCGAAATGATACATACTATGCATCATATAAAACTGAAGATCCTAACATTAAAGTAGTCTTAAATGGATATGATGTTGATGTTGTACAAAAACTTAGTGATTTTGAATTTTTGGTCAATGGTGAGAGGGTAACAATAACTATGGGGGACAAGGAAATGTCATCCATAGAAGTTGCGCCAGAATCATTACGCGCTGGTTGGATAGAAATTGGTGATCCTGGAATGTCTTCTTGGAGTTATTCTCATCACGATAGTCAGGGTATTTCCCTAAGTAAAGGAATTATGGCATATTCTGCTGGTACATTGGCTACAATTATAGGCTGGACCGGTATTTTGGGCATCAGTGCAGCAGCGCTACTGTCCATAGCGGTTAGTTCTATTGCATTTGTAGTAGCTATGAACGATGGTGATGCGAGCATAATGCTCGTTGAACGTGATGTTTATCTAAGCAATATAATCTATCGAAAAACTTTTGATGACGGCTATGTTTTATACCATGATAATTACGAAAAAGTGTATAATGACGAGGTTCATTATTTCTCTAAAGACATCGGGCTTTAATAATAGTGAAGAGTACAGAACAGAATGGTTCGGAAAATAAAGGAAAATGGAACTTCTGGGTTTCTGGCTTTTCAAAAGAATTTTCGTGGCGTACGGCGTTTTATCTTACGCTGTTTCTGTTTGGATCCTTCGGATTTCTTCTCCAATACCTTATCTATACGATAAGCCCTCCGAATTCGGGCACATGGATGGCCAAATTGGTCAGCGCAGTTCAACTATTGGGGTGGGAGCAAGGGCTATTGTTGTCGGCCATCTTTGAAGGAGCCTATAAACGCAAATTGACGCTCAATGTGATGTTCTTTCTTCTTCTATACGCTGTGATCTTCGGATTTACCCTTTACAAGGTAATTGGTTGAGGTGAACGGACTGTCCCTGTTGGATAGAGAATCGTAAGCGCTCAATAAAAGGGTGCCTTTTATCTTAACCCAGAACATGGGAGAATACTTCCAACAGGTCTTTAGACTTTTTCGATTAAGTCTAAAGACCTGTTTGGTAAGGAGGTATACCAAGATGGATATAGTGTCCGAGACCAAAGCTGAATTTCGCCTCAGACAGTGGAGAAAAATCATACAGGAATGCCTGTTTGTTGCATAATGAAATAGGACAAAGTTTGTACTCTTCTGTCGGAGTGATGAGTAATTCCCTTCGGAGGTCTATGGCGCATCAATATGTTGAATGCTGTTAGGAATCGCTGTTTAATCTCATCTTCAGTGAGATGCGACGTTTGACAGGGCTTATCATTTTTATATTTTTCATTGCACCGCCATATCGTACGCCGGTACTTGGTGTTTGAGCCCCAGACCTTGGAGCCGTAGAAGCCGCCGCATTCGCCGCAAACAATCTTTGCCGAGAAAGGGCTGTGGCAGCTGACTGGCCTGCCGAGTTTTTTACACCGCTCCAGTTCAGTCTGCACTGCATCGAATTCATCCGGATCAATAATGGCGGGATGGCTGTTTTGTACATAGTATTGAGGAACCTCACCCTCATTTGCTTTGGTGGCTTTGGTAAGAAAATCAACCGTGTTTCTCGCAAAGCGGCTGACCGACTTGGTAATAATCAAATCAATCTTACCCTCCAGTGCATCGCTGACCATCTGTTTAAAACCATCGCGTTTCTTTGTGTTCGTGGCGCTGATGCCTTCATCGGTGTAGATAGCAACGAATTCCCAATCGGCACGCTCCTTAATGTATTTTGTGTAATAATCCACCTGGGCTTCATAGTTGGTAAGCTATGGGATTGATTCATTCCGCATTCAATAGAAGGATTTTACAATTTTTAATAGAAATATTATACAAAACACTAGAAAGCGAGAAATATCATGCTTGGCATAACCAATACACTAGTCTTAACCGGAATTGACGCTGTTCCTGTGAAGGTGGAAGTAGACATACAGAACGGGCTGCCGGCTTTCGAGAAGGTGGGTCGTAAAAACAGGGTTTGTTTAGAATTCCGTGTAAACACAAATTTAATAACTTGAAAACAATACGATTTTTAAATCAAAATGCGGATTTACTCTCCTTTGGAATTCGACCATAATCTACATTCCTGGTGAACCCCTG
>JAYEHK010000061.1:0-4594 GCA_034659475.1 Bacillota bacterium
TACCCGAACGTTATCGGGGAATTTAAGCCTTTGGAGCGTTACATCAAACAGGATTAGCTTAGGCAAAACTGGACGCTATGAATTAGGAAGAAGGATTTATAAGGTTTTATAAGTTTTTCGTAACGGTGCTGAACATGTTAAGACAAAGAGATTTTAATGAAAAGAGATTTACCTATGATGCGATGATGCCTGTTTTCCCACTGATTGCCCAGCAATGCATTGATGATTATCAGCTTGATCAGGGCATTTGTTTGGATATTGGAGCAGGCAGCGGGCAACTGGGAACCGAAATTGCCAAGATTACCAATATGACGATGTATTACATAGATATCGATCCCCAAGCTGTGGCTTTGGCTGAAAATACGGTTGCTGCCAGCAACATTGATAACGAAACGTATTTTATCCAGGCAGATATCTGCAGGGGACTTCCTCTGGAGGATAACTTCGCTGATTTTATCATTAGCAGGGGGTCAATGTGGTTCTGGGAGGACCAGGTCAAGGGGACAGAAGAAATATACCGGGTCTTGAAAAAAGGCGGGATAGCACTGGTCGGAGGTGGATTGGGCCGATATATTCCCCCCACCATGAGGGAGAGATTAACCGCCATTCGGAGAAGTGCTGGTCATCCGCATCCTGAAGGTTATCGTCGGCTTACAGCTGCGGAGCTTGAAGCAGTTGCGATACAGGCTGGAATTGCTGATTTTACGATTATCGAGGAAAAGCCTAAAGCGAAAAAGGGCGGTTGGATTGAGATGCATAAGCCGGTTGATTGAGTTTTATATTAACGAAATATTTGAATACATATGGATCCAATCTGTTATGATAAAAAACAACTCATTGCATTCAAAATTACGGTTCAGCAAATAATAAGAATTATCAGTAATAACGAACAGGAGTGAAATCATAATGGCAAGACAAAAAAGAGTTGCTGCAATTCATGATATATCCGGGTTTGGAAAGTGTTCACATACAGTGGCTCTTCCCATTATTTCAGCGGCGGGAATTGAAACGAGCGTAATACCTACCGCAGTTTTATCTACGCATACTGGTGGTTTTACAGGATTTACTTATCGCGATTTGACCGAGGACATCCGCCCAATCGCGGAGCATTGGAAGTCACTTGATCTGAATTTCGATTCCATTTATACCGGCTTTTTGGGGTCCTTTGAGCAGATTCAATTAATAGCGGAGACGTTTGATCGTCTCAAATCTGATCGTACACTTATATTGGTTGATCCTGTTATGGCAGACAACGGGAAACTTTATGAGATATTCCCCAGTGACTTCCCGAAGGGAATGAAAAAACTGTGCGAAAAAGCAGATATTATCATTCCAAATATCACCGAGGCAACGTTGATGTTGGACGAGCCTTATTTTGAAGGGCCTTATACACACGAGTATATTGATGGTTTGTTAAAGCGACTTGCTGCCATTGGTGCCGATCGGGTTGTATTAACCGGAGTTTATTTTGACAACAAAGAGCTTGGCGCTGCCAGCTATGATAAAAAGAATGACCAAATAAGCTACGCATTTGCTGATCGAATTGAGGGATATTATCATGGCACAGGCGATGTGTTCGGAAGTGCTTTTTTAGCAGCATTGTTAAATGACAAATCGCTGTCCGAAGCAACACAAATTGCTGTTAATTATACTGTGGGAAGCATTCAAAGGACAAAAGATTCTGGTACAGATCTCCGGTTTGGTGTTAATTTTGAAGCAGGTATCCCCGCATTTTTGAAGAGCCTGGGACTTATATGACAGGAGCTTTTTTTTAATGCCAAGAATCAGGCAATACTTTCAAATAGAGTTTCGAGGGTATCGGTGCTGTAATTATTGCTGGATATGTAGGCGTCCAGTGTAACCCCTGTGCTTTCTGATAAAGAAAATGAATTTACGCACTCAAGAGTACCACACTCAAGAGTGCAACTGATGCTCCCTATGGTCGCTTAAATATGACGCTGATACTCCCTGCGGTCGTTATTAAGGATGCAGACTTTTTTGTAAGGGTTCAGGAGTGAGGAGGTAGCATTGCTTTTTATATCTATACCCCTCACTCCGCGCTATTCATCCATTTTCATAGGTGGTTGTGTCCTGTGAATCTTCTTAATTACATCGATACTAGATGGATAGTAAATAATCATGAAGCCTGACCGGGAACAATGAAGTTGTAGTGCAGCAGACTTTTTCACAGCATTATTAAACAAGCCTGGAGATTGACTCGATTTCCTCGGCAAAAGCTAGTATTTGTTGGACTGATGCATTTAGTTCCTCTGTAGCGGCAGCCTGTTCTTCACTGGACTTCATTAGCACTTGTGAAACAGCCATATTTTCATCGACTTTAACATTTATAGATTCTGTTAACTTTTTTATCTGTATTACAGTTTCTTGGGATTCATCAGATAGCTTACGGATTTCACTGGCGACTACACCAAATCCTTTTCCCAGGTCTCCTGCTCTGGCTGCTTCTATGGCGGCATTTAAACCTAGCATTTTTGTTTCGTCAGCTATCTTTTTAATAAAACCTGTAACTTCACTTATGTTATTAGACATAGTGAAAATTTGAGCTGTACCATCATCAGCTTTTTGAGAATTTACAGTTACTTCAGTGGCGGAATTTGCGAGATGCTGAACAACTTCGGCAATACTTTGCATAGCCTGATAAAGATTATTGGACATATCGCGTAATTTATAAGAGGCAAGCTTGGGCAAAGCAATACCAAAGGTGCCAGTTATTTTATCCTTTCCCTGGGTATTTTCAAATATAGGATAACTCATCATCAGGATTGGAACACCATATTGACTCTGTTCTAACTCACGTGCGATCGGTTTTTGTGTCTTTAAAACCTCTGATGCAATGCTATTTTCCTGCAGAGGACTTCTCAATGTCAGGTCAGGTATGTCAAACTTCGCAGAAGCTTGGCGGTGACTGATATGCTTTCGTCCTGTCATATAAATAAAGGCCCCTTCGGGGAACATTTCGGCCAGCATAGGTGCGATGTACGGAAATGCTCTAGCTATTATAGGTTCGGACGGAACAATTATACTAAACGTTCCCTTTAAAACATTTTCTTCAGTATCACCAAAAATGGGATAGACGTTAACCTTTATCCTTACGCCATATTCAGACCGTGGCACATCGAAAACCATTGGTCGTTTTAATTGAATACATTGATCAAACCAGTCGTTCTTTTTCAACAAAGACCCAACCCTGAGTGCCTCAATATCAAATTTTTTGGACACATACTTTGAAACCGTGTTTTCCAAGTTAGAAACTAAGAAAATAGCACCTTGCTCATAATTTTCGAGCAAAATGGGTGCAAGTACCTCAAGTGATTTAAATTCATTAAATGTAAGCCCGTGTGTCATCTTTCAAACCTTCTTCCTTCTACATTTTTCACCGTATATGATTACGCCAATAAAAATAACGAAGCCTGCAGCAGCAAAATATACAAATTTTTTTGCCGCTGCCAGAAAACACAATTTCACAAATATATATATTTATGATACTTGTTTTAAGTAGTAGTTGTTTATTTAAAAAATCATTAGTTGATATGAATGTATTTCATTTCAACGGAAGAAAACTGGGGCGTGCACATAATAATGAAGTTAGTTTAGATTAGGGACTATCAAAAAATAAACTAGTTATTTACGCCGGTCTTTTTCACGCTATACTTCGTTATCAAAGCTTGCCATACGTCCAGTATGACTGCGCTTTGATGCCTCGTCTAGCGAGAAAAATCCTCAGCGTATTCTGCCTTGTATATTTCTTGATAGCCCCTTACAAGTGAGGTTTTGTAGTAATAAGTTTTAGATTATTATAGGAAGCTTTCTTCAAACTATTGGGTTCTTATGAGCTGCGACAACATACACGCTTTAAATTGTATTAAATTACAATATTTAGTTACGTATAAATATATTAGCATATTAACAAAATATTTACGATTGATTAATCTGTTATTATTCGTATTATGTCTATTATTTACTTATTCCAAAATAAATGTCAGACAGTGCGGCACAGTAAAGTTGCATTGCTAAATGGGCGGGAATGTTATTCGGGTTATATTAACCGGTGTTTACTTAGACAACAAAGAGCCTGACCCCATGTGGGGGGTATGATCTTCTGCTACTCGGGAAAACTAATTCCGAGGTGATTTGAGATGCCCAGATATGATGGAAATAAGAGCCAAAAAGAAGACCTCGAAAAGAGGAAATTGACCCTGAAAAACATCCATAAAAATGAAAAATTCTTAGCGGAAAATGCGGGAGAACTCACGCCACATCAGCTCAAAGACGTAAAAGAACATCTGTCATCCAAGCGAAAATTTCTTGAAGAGAGCGAGGGTACGATTCGACCCTAGGGGTTTGAAATCGTACTGCCTTTGCATATGGGAAAACGGCCGGAGGATACTTAAAACTAATGTATCCTCCAGCCGTTTTACATCAGGTACGATTTTTTTATTTTCACTTCCTTGTGAAGCTTCAAACGGGCTTACGGGATGAATTAATCCTTAGGTCTGCTTTTTTCGTGTTTGCTTTCATGGACCCCAATGACCT
The DNA here is from genome assembly GCA_034659475.1 of Bacillota bacterium. Taxonomy (GTDB): domain Bacteria; phylum Bacillota; class Syntrophomonadia; order Syntrophomonadales; family Syntrophomonadaceae; genus JAYEHK01. Next base: position 4,555 of record JAYEHK010000061.1, read on the forward strand.
TGCCGTCAATCATCCCTGCGTCCGCATTATCCCGGGGGTC
>JAYEHK010000062.1:0-4524 GCA_034659475.1 Bacillota bacterium
CACAATTGTCAGCAAAGTTAAGCAAGGTAGGGATATTGAGACACTGTCGACCGAAAGGGACAGATAACTGAGTAGGCCCAACCTAAACCTAACCAGATGGCAAGAGGCCCTGCCTACTCGACCTGTTCTTTTTTTAATATATAAAACAGCGTTAATCAGTGGTAATCAGCGTAAATCAGCGGTAAAATCGTTCCCATCCCTAGTTGCACGCTAATTTTCATCGGTGGTTGTGTCGTGCGGACATGGAGGGTTAATTAGAAAATAGCCCCTCATCCAACCATTGGTTATACTATTTAATGAAAGCAATAATAAATTTAGTTACTTCATTACTTTTAGAATACGTAAACGACTAACGAGTCGATTAGGAAAAGGGAGGACGACAAGATGAAAAAGGTGGGAGAAAAGATAGTCTACAGAGGGAATTGGCTCTCGGTCACGGAAATGGACTATCGAGGCGAGCAAGGGGAAGAATTTACGTGGGAAATGGTCGAACGAATCCATGACCGGGGCGGGATGGTGATCATAGCCAGAATGAAACCCTCTGACCGGATCATTTTAATCAGACAGTATCGCCCGGTTCTGGGAAATTATATTATCGGCTTTCCGGCTGGGGTGGCAGAGGCAGAGGATATTGAAAAGGAAGCACTGCGAGAACTTCTGGAGGAGACAGGTTATTACGGGAAGGTAACGCAAATCAGTCCGCCGCTGCGCAGCAATCCCGCAATGTTTGCTGACAAAGTTTATATAGTTGAAGCCGAGATAATTGAAGAAGAAAGAAACATCAATCCGATACAGAACCTGGAACCCTCCGAAGAGATTCAAGTTTTCCTGGTAGAAGAAAAAGCAATCCGTGAATTTTTGCTTCACCAACAGGAAAAAGGAGATGAAATTGGAATCGGTCCATGGTATGCATTTGCAACCAAATAGATCACGGGGTGAAGCGTAAGGTACAAGGTGTTTAACGTAAAACGAGGCGACTGAAGTCTCCTCCACGCAAATGGGATAAACACTCGATTCCAGGAGAAGCGTCAGCTTCCGACCGATAAAATTCCCCTCATGGCGCATCAGGGTCTGACCCCAAAAAAGTCCGCATCCTTAATCACGACCGAAGGGAGTATCAGTTGTACCCGTAGGGTGCGGAAGTCCAAAAGGTCCGTGTAGTCAGCGTCTATTTTCTTGATAAAGAGGATGTTAAAAAACATCCTCTTTATTTATTGCTTCTGAACCTCTGGGTAATCAACACCAAAGGTGTCTACGGTAAATGTTTTAATCCGCTGGTCTTCCTTAGGTTTATCCCGAAAGTCTCTGGGAACAGATACAATCCGGTCGACCTCCTCCAGACCGGAGACGACCTTTCCAAATGCCGCATAATCTCCGTCCAGATGAGGGGATTTTGCAGTCATAATAAAGAACTGGGAACCAGCGGAATCCGGAACAGCAGTTCTTGCCATAGACAGTACCCCTTTGTCATGTTTCAAATCGTTAGGAAATCCGTTGGATGAAAACTCACCTTTAATGGAATAGCCTGGTCCGCCTGTGCCTGATCCATTGGGACAACCTCCCTGAATCATAAAGCCTGGAATAACTCTGTGGAAGGTTATACCGTTGTAATATCCCTGGTTGATCAGTGATATAAAGTTGTTCACGGTGTTGGGGGCGATTTCAGGAAAAAGCTCGGCCGTGATGGTTGCGCCATTTTCCATCTCCATTTTTACCATTGGATTTTGTGCCATAGTAATCATCCTCTTATTCTATATATTCAACCTATTATAGCATTATCTTGATTAAGGGGAACCCTCCATGGCCGCAGGCCACAACCACTGATGAAAATTGGTGAGGAGTTAGGGGTGAGGAGTTAGGGGTTAGGGGTTAGGTACTATGCTCCAGGCATTGCCCTCACCCCTAACCCCTTACCCCTTACAAAAAAATCCGTGTCAATCCGCTAAATCCGTGTTATTCGTGTCTATTTTTATACCAAACCACTTCAACTTTCCAACTAACCAACTAACCAACTAATAATTCCGCTTATACTCAACCTATTTTATTACTAATCAAATATAAATTTTGATGGGAACATAGAGGAGATGTATTGACTTTTTATAATAGAGGGTGTAAAAAATAGTTAGTTATACAAAACAAACTATTTTTGAGGTGATAAAACTGGATGATGAAGTAAAGATAGGCAACCTTATTGAAGTGATAGCCAGAATGATAACAGAACTTAACGAAGAAGCCTTTTCTACAGGTATTTTTAGCAGTCTGACATGGGCGCAGTTTATTTGTTTAGAAGCGATTGGTGAGATAGAAACGCCAACGATCAGTGCACTGGCAAAAGTACTTCTTGTTTCTAAACCGACCGTAACGAATACGGTAAATAATTTGGTGGAAGCGGGCTATGTGAATAAAATTCAATCCTTAGAAGATAGGCGGGTGTATTTTGTTAAAGCAACCAAAAAAGGAATGAAAATCATAGCTGCGCATGTGGAATTGCAGCGTGAATTTGTGAAAGAACTGATAGAACCACTAACCTCGGCAGAAGTTACTCAAATGATTACCTTGTTCGAAAAGATTGTGCGGCAACATAATAAATGATCTGTATATTACAGACCAATGAATAACTTAAAGTGTTGTTTATTAACTGGGGGAAGGAGGCAAGAAGGACTGTAACAGACACATGGATATACTTCTCTGACGGAAGCATATCAAGGGAAAGGTGAAGAATGGTTTAGATTGACGAAAAGGTTTATGCAAGCAACTGGGAGGGATAGTATAATGTTTGATCATGCAAAAAAGTTTGTTGGCGAGAAAACAGTCAGTAAACTTACCGGTTATCTGGCTAAGGAGCCTGAAAAAAATATTGAAAAAGGGGTTAATCTTGCAGCTAAATTAGCCATTCAACAGCATCATAAGGAACAGATTGAGAGCGTTCGGGGGTATCTTTTGGACCCACAGTCAAACTGGCATGAGCTTTATGTAAAAACGATGACGGAAACGAATCCGCATGTCCGGGAACGCATGGCAGTAAACTTTATCGTTAATGCGAATCTGATTGGTATCCCTAAGCAGTATGAACTGGCCGAAAAACTGGGCTATAGCATTCCGTGGGCGATTCTCATTGATCCTACAGATCGGTGTAACCTGCGTTGCAAGGGCTGCTGGGCAGGAGAATATACCCATAAAAACGATCTGGAATTCGAGCTTCTTGATCGTATCGTTACTGAAGGAGAGGAATTAAATATCTTTTTCTATGTGGTTTCCGGAGGGGAACCCACTGTTCGCAAGGATGATATTGTAAAATTGGCGTTGCGCCATCCAGATAGCATTTTCCATCTGTTTACCAATGGCACGCTGATCGACGACAGATTTGCAGAACAATGTGTCCAGGCGGGGAATATCACTTTTGCAATGAGCGTGGAAGGATTTGAGGAAGCAACGGATGCACGCCGTGGAAAGGGCGTATTTCAAAAGGTTATGAAGGCGGCTGAAATCTTACGCAATCATGGCTTGATCTTTGGCTTTTCAACAGCGTATCATCGATATAATGCGGAAGAAGTTGGCTCTGATGCGTATATGGATATGCTCATCCAAAATGGGTTTAGATTTGGATGGTATTTTACCTATGTGCCGGTTGGAGCGGATTCTGATTTAGACTTTATGGCAACCCCTGAACAACGTGAACATCTTTATCGAAGGGTTCGAGAAATGCGAAAAACGAAGCCCATTTTTATTGCAGACTTTTGGAATGACGGAGAGGCAACTGGCGGATGCATAGCCGGGGGCAGAAGATACTTCCATATCAATGCGGAAGGGGAGGTTGAACCCTGTGCATTCATTCACTATGCAAACTGTAATATCAGGGATGTCAGTGTAAAAGAAGCCCTGGGCAATCCTTTGTTCAGGGCGTTTCAGAAGCATCAGCCATTTAATGGCAACATGTTAAGGCCCTGTCCCCTGATTGATAATCCTGATGGTTTAGCTGCCTGTGTCAATGAATGTGGTGCCCACAGCACACAAAAAGATGGCGGAGATGTCAACAAGCTAGCAGAAGCACTTCAGGGATATGCTGCCGCTTGGGGAACCAGAGCTGACCAACTTTGGGATGAACATATGCGAGGATTGCATTAAAATATGATGGGAAAGAAAAATAAGACAGAAAAAGGAACCCGTCTTTCGGGTTCTTTTTCTGTCTTAGCTAGATCAATTAAAGAACAAAAACAATAAGAATAGCCAGAAGCTATTGATAAATCTATATTTTTCTTAGCTGAAAAATTAAAGACATTTTGATATTTCTACGATATATTTTAAGTACAAATCTACACTCTTGTTGGAAGGAGAATTCAAAGCATGAAGAACATCAGAAGAAATGGCTGGTACATAAATATGATCCTAATTTACATGCTAGTATTGATATTTACTGTTATTCCTGTAGCATATGCTTCTTCGGAGACGTCGATACTGGAGCAAAGTTATCCGGTGGATTATCAAACGGGTGTAGAGATTAATCCGACATTTCTTTTAACATTT